>JBDUDE010000246.1:0-2054 GCA_040003105.1 Mucilaginibacter sp.
AGTTTAACGGTGTACTCATTGTGCGGATAGTGTACCAGCCGCACAAAATTACAACCCAGGTCTTTTGCCCAGTTAATTAAAACTTCGGCGTCGGCCGCTGAACTTGCCCGGGCTTTTTTCTGCGGAATTTCCTCATGGATGTTCACACCACGTAAAAAAACCGGCTTGCCGTTCAGCAGTATTTGCGTGCCGTTTACCTTAATGGTGCGGAAGCCGATCCTGTCGGTTATCACGTCGTTTTGCAGGCTTAGCTTAACGTCATATAGTTTGGGCTGGTCCGGCGTCCATAAATCTATATTTCTTTTTAGGCTGATAGCTGCATAGCCTTTATCATCGGTAGTTACTTTTTCATTAACCTTTAAACCGGGAATACTGATAATGATTTGCTGCCCGGCAACCGCGTTGTTCAATTTTGCATAACCTGTTATGTGGCCTTTATCGTCTGGGTCAAGTTGAATTTTGTAATCATCGATAAATACGTTTGGCGTTTTTATCAAGTGCACATCCCTGATAATTCCGCCATAATTAAACCAGTCGAACCCAAAGCCCGGGATGCCATTTTTAACGCGGGCGTTATTTACCCTAACCAATATGGCGTTGTCTTTATCTTTAAGCAAGCCCGTAATTTCAAACTGAAACGGCGTAAACCCGCCTTCGTGGTGACCGAGCTTCTTGCCGTTTAAAAACACATCGGCCACATAATTTACCGCACCAAAATGGATAAACACGCGCTCGTTTTTACCGGGCGTGTAATCAAGTGCCTTTTTGTACCAAACAGTGCTCTCGTAATAGGTAAGTTCCGGCAGCTGCGAGTTGTAATCACCAGGCACATTTAGCGTATTATTATCATCAAACGAATACTCTAAAAAATCATTTTTCCCGGTGGGTTTGGCGTCTTTATACACGCCCCGCCACCCAATGCCGGAATCAAACGGGTCGATGATGGTTTGCCATTTGCCGTTAAGCGATATACTGTTGCGGCCGTAAACATTTATCATAGCGGTTTGAGCGCGAACCGGCTGTTGTAAAGCAATTGTGGCAATCGCCATTGCGAAAAAAAGTCCTTTTATTTTCATGATAGGGTTTGCTATAGTTTATTTTCCACCATCCACTTTGCGATAAGCTCTTTATACACTCCTGTGCCGCCGGTGGTACTGCGGATGCCATAACCATGTCCGCCGGTTGGGTACAAATGCATTTCGGCACGTACTTTTGCCTGCTTTAACGCCAAATAGTAGTACAAAGCATTTTCAACGTTAACGGGGTCGTCTTCGGTTTGAAAGATAAATGTCGGCGGCGTTTTAGCATTTACCTTTATTTCATCAGTCAGTTTACCCTGCTGCTTTTCATCAATTAGGTAAGCCGGGTAGGTTAGTATGGTAAAATCTGGCCGGCAACTTACATCATCAGCGGCATCCACGCGCGGGTAAGTTCTTTTCTCATTCGTATTGCTTACCAACGCCGAAAGATGCCCGCCCGCCGAAAAACCCATGATGCCGATATGGTCCGGTTTTATGCCCCATTTAACCGCATTAAGGCGAACAAGTCCCAGCGCCCGTTGGGCATCCTGCAGCGGCAATTCATACCGTAGTTTGCCGGGCAATGGCGGCACCCGGTATTTTAACAATATGGCGGTTACCCCTATCGAGTTAAACCATTCGCAAATTTCGGTACCTTCCAAATCCATGGCCAAAATGTAGTAGCCGCCGCCGGGGCAAACCACAACGGCCGTACCGTTTGGATTTTGGGGTTTGAAGATTTTTATTGTGGGATTAGTAATATCGCCCAGCCGGATAACGGTTTGGCCTGATACCTTATCGTCGTTTGGCTTGCTGATGTCGTGCTCCACAAGTTTCTTTCCTTTCGCTGTATCAGTCAGCCTGTCGTTTGGCCATAGGTTAATTTCGACCGGGGTTTGGGCTTTTAGCATCGTACTCATAAAGCAGGCGAAAACCATTAAATATTTTTTCATCCGGGGTAAAAATAAACGATAATGGCCTAAAAGTAACAATATGCAGATTAGTTACCACAAAAATTTCAAGAATTACAAATAG
>JBDUDE010000097.1:0-2054 GCA_040003105.1 Mucilaginibacter sp.
TATCCCATTTTTCGAAAGTTTACAAGCAAAAGTTTGGCGTTTCGCCTAAGAATACGCGCGATGAAGAGGAATTAGTTCCGGGACATTTATAGACAAGCTGTTTAGTCTTGAGCCCTTAGTCGAAAGCTTAAGCCAGGAAAAGCAGAAAGCCGGCTTAGACTTGCGATCCAATACTTTTGAGTTTTTTATACATAACGCAATTGTAAACTATTGATTATAAATAACTAAGCTTCAGGGAATTATGTATGCTTTGTGGGTTTCCCGTCAGCAGATAAGCTTCGGGAGAAATCCGAAAACGCTGCAGACCTGTGTGCCGGGCCGGGCATAGGAACTTTTTGCATTGCAGGGTAGTCGCTGGGGAGGGTAATCCGGCAAAAAGATTCCAGCCCCAGCGTTTTTGGATTTGTGCGTCAAAGGCCTGTGCGCAAAGAAGCATTTCTGCTGACTTGATTTTTTTTGGTCCTTTTTTGTATCAAAACAAAAAAGGACTAGCCTCCGCGGCAATTGAGCGGGGTAAGTTTAAGTTCTAAGAAGAAATAACACTTCGAAGCTCCCCGTACGTCATCACACATTTTTTCAGTTTTACCCTGATGGATATTCGTAGCGATGCTTCGCGTCTCTACATTCCCGTAAATAATCCAACCTGTTTTGTTTTTAACATAATCTCATTAGCTTTATTAACTCCAATTAAAGCCGAATTTACGACATGAAAATCCCCGCACTATTTTGTTTGCTGCTTACATTAAGCATAGTTACCTCGTGTAAAAAAAAATCATCAGTCGGCAGTTCGGAGTGGCGTACTTACGCCGGTTCAAAAGAAGGGAACAGGTATTCATCCAACCAGCAGATAACCGCTGCCAACGTTGGTGCGCTTAAAGTTGCCTGGCAATTTAGTTCGGGCGACAAGGATAGCGCTAATCGCAGCCAAAACCAGTGCAACCCTATAATGGTTGATGGGATATTATATGCAACCAGCCCCAAACTCAAACTTTTTGCCTTGGATGCAGCCACCGGCGTACAAAAATGGACTTTCGACCCGGCCAGCCAGGACACTTCGAAAAAAGATGACCCGCTGGCTTATTACAAAGTTTGCCGCGGCGTAATTTATTGGGCCGATGATAAAGGCGATAACAAACGTATATTTTATAGCGTAGGCTCAAAAACTTATGCAATTGATGCAGAAACAGGTGAGCCCGTAAAGGATTTTGGCAAAGATGGCTACATAGATTTAACAAAGGATTTGGGTAAAGAAACTAAATCGTTTATATCAGGTACCACGCCGGGAGTTATTTATAAAGATGTTCTTATTGTGGGCACCCGGGTTGCTGAGTCGGAAGACGCAGCGCCGGGACACGTACGGGCTTATGACGTGATGACCGGTAAGCTGCGCTGGATTTTCCATACCATACCGCACCCAGGCGAAAAGGGCTATGAAACCTGGCCGGATAAAAATGCCTGGCAACGGCTGGGCGGCGCAAATAACTGGGCCGGTATGGCGCTTGACGAAAAGCGCGGTATTGTGTATATTCCCATAGGCTCGATAGGGGGGGATTTTTACGGAGCTAATCGCAAAGGCGCAAACCTTTATGCCAACTCGCTTTTAGCTTTGGACGCGGCGACGGGCAAATATATCTGGCATTTCCAGGCGGTGCACCATGATTTGTGGGACCGCGATTTGCCGGCTAACCCAAATCTTGTTACGATACAGCACGATGGCAAAACCATCGATGCAGTGGCCCAAATAAGCAAGCATGGCTATGTTTTTATGTTCGACAGAACTAATGGTAAGCCAATCTTCCCTATTGAAGAGAAGCCTGTGCCGCAAAATGCCCTGCCGGGCGAACAGGTTTGGCCAACCCAACCCATCCCGACCCTGCCGCAGCCTTTTGCCCGGCAGCATTTCGGCCCGGAGGATGTTACGGACATTAGTCCCGAAACACATGCAGCTATGCTCGCTCAATATCAAAAGGTAAAATACAACACCATGTTTACCCCGCCAAGTAAGGATGGCGACTGGATTTTCCCGGGTTTTGACGGCGGCGGCGAATGGGGCG
>JBDUDE010000474.1:0-2053 GCA_040003105.1 Mucilaginibacter sp.
CGGCCTTAAAAAAGGTGCGTTAACTGAAGAGCAGGTTGAAACAAAATTCCAGGAGTGGTTAGATACCAAAGAAGGAAAAATTACAGGTAAGAAAACCGGTTTAGTATCAGCAAAAGACGAAGTGCGTAAAGCTGCTTTGGCTGCCGAAGCTAAAAAGAAAGAAGCAAAAGCTGCGGCAATTATTGCTAAAAATACGCCTGAGGTTGAAGAAGTTGAAGCCCCTGCCGAAGAAGAAGCTGTTGAAGCTCCGGAAGCTGCAGCTGACGAAACTCCTGCAGACAGCGCTGAATAATTTCAGACAAGAATTTATAAACAATGGCGAAGTAACTTTAAGTTCTTCGCCATTGGTGTTTTATACACGTTTCACGTAACAACCCAATGTTATGACAACCGAAGATTGTTTCCGCATAGGCAGTATTTTAAAAACTAAAGGCCTTAAAGGTGAACTGCATATTTATGTTGATTTTGACGGCATTGAGGCTGTAAAGTTCAACACCGTTTTTATTGAAACGGCCGGTAAGCTGGTGCCTTATTTTGTCGAGTCGATAAAATACCTGCAAAAAAATGCGGCTTACCTGTTTTTGGAGGATGTTGATACCATTGAAAAAGCAGCTACCCTTGCCAAAAAAGACATTTACCTGCCCAATAAGCTAAAACCCAAAAAGAAAGAAGCAGAATTCACCCTGTTCGACCTGGTGGGTTTTACCGCTATTGACGATTATGAGGGCGAACTTGGAAAAATTACTGACGTGCAGGAATACCCGCAGCAAATACTCGCTACTGTAACCTATAAAAACTGCGAGGTGCTTTTCCCGCTTAATGAGGAGATAATTAAAGGTATTGATGTAGTACGCGAAATTGTGCGCGTTGATTTGCCGGAGGGCTTACTGGATATTTATTTGGATTGATTGCTGCCGGCCTTAAACAAAAAATTAAAAAAAGATGGAAAATTTTGACCGGGAACTTAAACAGATACAATTAAATAATCCAAGTGAAATAAATGGAGACTTAAAGGATTATTTCACCGTTTTTACAAGGCCGGATGGCAGTTATAAGCTGATTTGGGGGAAATCTATATCAACCCATATCCGTCATAAAGTTGCTGCATTAGTTAAAAAACATTTTATACCGGCGCCAAAATAGATGTGGCCAGTGTCATTGCTGCCAAATTTTCTGCAATAGACGGCGTTGCGCCTTGCAACTTGGGATTATAAGACCCGATTTGCCGGAAGGAGTACTGGATATATATTTGGATTGATTTTTGTAAAAAGATTGGTAACTTTATAAATCTATTAGATAGATACGGCTGCGCGTTGGTATATCAACTTAAGTAAGTTACTATGATAACCCCACAATACACATACGACAATACGGGTAATAAAATTAGCGTATTTTTAGCGATTGAAGATTGGAATGAGCTCACGCAAATTCCAGGTGTTGATGAATTATCCCATGATGATATTTCGATACCCCAGTGGCAAATCGAATTGGGAAAGAAAGAATTACAAAACATTGCTGACGGTAACGCCGACCTAATGGATTGGAGCGAAGCCAAAAAACAGTTTAAACTGTAAGCGATGTCTTACACGCTTGTCGTAACTTTTAACGCCCGTCGTGATATCCAAGACGCTATTGATTTGGAGAATATGCGGAGCGAAGGACTGGCAAGTCGTTTTTTGCACTATTTAGAACAAAAATTATCAGTCATTTCCGACAGCCCTTACATTTTTCGCAAAAGATATGAAAACGTTCATTGCGTGGTAACGGAAGCGTTTTCATATTTGATTCATTACCCTATCGACGACGTCAATCATAAAGTTATCGTACTCCGCGTTCTGCACACTTCAAGGAAACCAATTTGGTAGAGCGTGGTATTCAGACAGTTTTCGTCGGTCGTTTCTAAAATACGACTGTCACGTATCAAAATCACCAATTTTTGTGTACTATAAATGATCTATACCGTCCGACTCTGCAAAGAACCTATAAAATTATTTGTCAAGTTTATTTGACTTTTGTAAAGTTTGTTTTACATTTGGTAAATTAAACTTTACAA
>JBDUDE010000322.1:0-2053 GCA_040003105.1 Mucilaginibacter sp.
AAGATCAATGAAATTTAACAACATTTTCGGGGTACAGGATGACGGGAAAACAGCAGGATTATGTAGTTATTTCTTTGTTTTAGGGTGGTCAGTATCTTATTTTGGCTACCATCAGATTGAAAAAACCAGCTACAGCAGCTTTCATTTAAGGCAGACATTATTTTTGTATATCTCCTATGTAGCGGCACGTTTTGGCTTGCTCACAATTTTGGGTAAGGCTGGCTTATTAAGCGGAATGCTATCATTCAATCATCTGGTTATTTTTACAAATGTGGCATTTTTGGCACTTTGGATAACCGGATTAATCGGCGCAAGCACCGGTAAAGAAAAGCCTATCCCTGTTTTTGGGCGGATAGCGCAGAATGTGTTCAGGAGCATTTAAATTAGAATCTTTTTTATAATATAAAAAGCGTGGCCGAAAACCACGCTTTTTTGGTATTTCTTAAAATTGCTTTAAATACGAAAGCTTCACTATCGTTTGCCTGTCAACAGTTTTTACAGGTTGCGCAAAACTATTATCCTGCGACACACTGTTATTGTTAAACACAATATAGAAATAGGATAGCGGTGCAAATTCCCACGAAAGCCGCACGTTTGTGCCTAATGAATTAGTAACGTTTGATTTTTGCAGCAAGCCCGAAAGCTGCAACCTTGGATTTAGTGCAATCCGGGCCTCAGCGCTATACAACGTTACGTTTTTGCTTACCAGGTTAACGCCAACATTGCTCAGTTTACCATACTCAATATTTGGTGATAAAAATAAATACGGACTTGGCGCAAAACTCATGGCCGCAGCCAGCGAGCTGTAGCCGCCATTGTAAAACTGCCCAAGGTTGCCGGTTAGCGATGCCGAAATCTTCTTTGACGGGTCGCTGCTTACAGATATTTTATGGCGGGTGTAGGCATAGCGCCCTTTGTTAATGGTAACGTTGAGCGGGTTGAAACTTGCATCCAAATTCTGTTTGGTGAAAATAACATACCATGATAGTACGCCGCCATTTTGAAACTGGAACCACACCGGGTTAAGGTTGATATATTTATCGGTAAGTTTTAATGTTGCTGCGTTATGATAGGTGGTGTATGACACACCCGGCCCAAATACCCTGAAAAACCCGGGCAGCCATTTCCCCCTTAGCGCCACAAAAAGGCCGGGGTCGGTAACTATGGTGTTGCTGCGTGCAACAAAACCCATTTGCGGATTATATTTATCGGTCACGATGGATTGGTTCCACCAGGCTACCAGGCTGTTTGAATTATAATACAATTGCGATGACGCCGCATAACCTGTTTGGTTTTTATCCCCGGTTGTTACCGAGCCCATAAAACTTTCAGACAAGCGCTGTCCAAAACGTAAAAATCCATCCACCGTGCCGGTAAAGTTTTTCCGTCCGGCAATGCCGCCTTTGTCACCTTCTGCCTTGTAAGATAACAAAGTGCCAATGCGGTTTTGTTTGCCGAAGTTTTGCGAATACCGGCCCACAAAAAAGTTGGCGGGGCCTGCTGTAGTGTTGCCTTCCTGCCGTATAAACAGCGCGCCCACGTTCCGGGTGTCCGACCGGTAAACCAACCTTGCGCCGGCATCGATATTCAAGGGGCTGCCATTTGCATCAAGCCCGATGGCGCGGCTGAAAAATGGTTGAATCCGGGCTGAATAGTCCGACTGGCCATTTGACAACGGGTCCATTCCCACAGTAAACAAGCCTGCATTTTCAAGGAAGAACTGCCGTTTTTCGGGGAAGAAAACCGAGAAGCGGTTAACATTGTTAACTATCCTGTCGGCATCGGCTTGCGCAAAATCGGTATTAAAGGTGAGGTCGAGCAACGTGTTGGTGTTAACGGCCCATTTAATATCTCCGCCCGCCTTTACCGTGTTTTTTGAAAAGGTAGTTTTTGAGTCGACACGCGTTTCGTTATTAGAGTAAAGCATGTAAGGCTGTACCCTGATGTTGGTTGCCGGCGCTGGTGCATTAATATCAACCAGCTTACCCGCATAAGCCATGCGCAAGCCGCCATAAGCCCTCGGGAAAGCAGGCCATCCCGAATTTTCGTTGCT
>JBDUDE010000185.1:0-6813 GCA_040003105.1 Mucilaginibacter sp.
GTGTAACCGGGAACAACGGCATTTTTTAAAGGCGATACTGGAAGATATCGACCTTTCAGAGCCTGCTGCCGACGCGGTAAATAGCCTGAAAATTGCCTTCGCCTGTGATGAATCGGTAAAAACGGGAAAGATGATCGATCTGTAAGATGGTGGTGGCAGGCGGTAAATTTAGTATGCTGCATTGGAGAAGCTGGGTTATGCGATATTAAGTCTGTATAATGCTGGAGCCGTCGAAAATGAATAATCCTCACATTCTTATTAACAGACGAGGAACATACCGGTTACATTTACAACTTATCTTTGTCCTTCAGTGTCAGCCGGCTTAATATTATAGTTATGAGAAATTGTTTTTTTTGGTTTATCTGTGGTGGCCTCTTCCTGCTAAGCAACCAGCTTATTGCGCAAAGGGTGCAGCTTCCAAATGGCTGGTTCCTTTCACCTGCCGGAAACTCAATCCCGCTAAGCAGCGATCTGCCGCTCAATATGGCCATTGCTCCGGACGGCATTCATGCGGCAGTAACCAATAATGGTAACGGGCACCCAACAATTGACCTGATCAATCTGCAGCAACAAAAGTTAGTAGCCACTATAAATGTAAATGATGCGTGGTTGGGGCTTGCCTTCAGTAAAAACTATTTGTATGCCTCTGGTGGTAATGACAATATTGTCACCAGGTACCAGTTTACAGGGAAAAACCTCATCAATAAAGATACCCTTGTACTTGGCCAGCCCTGGCCTAAAGATAAGATAAGCCCTGCAGGGCTTACCCTTGATGCAAAGCGGGAACTGCTATATGTGGTGACCAAAGAAAACAACTCATTGTATGTATGCGATACTAAAACAATGAAAGTATTGAACAGGGTTGCACTGTCTGCCGAGGCCTATACCTGTAGCCTGAACCCTGTAAAAAGAGAACTGTATATTTCTGCATGGGGCGGCCATAAAGTATGGGTATTTGATACTCAAAAAAACATATTAAAAGATTCTGTAAATACTGGAGAGCACCCTACAGACCTCGCTGTTGATGCGAAAGGTAAATGGCTTTATGTTGCCAACGCAAGCTCTAATTCCGTATCGGTTATTAACCTGAACACCCGCGAAGTAGCCGAAACGCTTCATACCGCATTATCGCCTGATGCACCGGTAGGCTCCGCTACCAACAGTGTTGCTTTATCTGCAGATGGGAAAACTCTTTACATTGCCAACGCAGATAATAATTACCTCGCTGAATTTGACGTATCCAACCCCGGTAATAGTCATTCCCTGGGATTCATTCCTACCGGGTGGTATCCTACCTGTGTGCGTATTTGGGGCAAGCAAATCCTGGTTACCAATGGAAAGGGCATGTCTTCTATGTCCAATCCGCACACGCCTGGCGATAAGACTTCTTCTCATGATGCAAAGTATAAAAAGAGCAATAACGGTGGCCTGTCGCCGGTTAGCCCGATAAAATATATCGGGAGCATGTTTAAGGGTACGCTATCGGTTATCCCTGTCCCAACTGCCGCAACTCAAAGTAACTATACCCAACAGGTTTACAAAAACACACCCTATTCTAAAGAACGTGAGCTCGCGCCTTCAGGCGAAGCAGGAAATCCGGTTCCTGTTAAGGTCGGTGGCACTTCTCCTATTAAATATGTATTCTACGTATTGAAGGAGAACCGCACGTACGACCAGGTTTTGGGCGATATGCCGGAGGGTAACGGCGACAGCAGTCTTTGTCTTTTTGGAAAGAAAATAACGCCCAATGGCCATAAACTAGCGCAGGACTATGTATTGCTTGATAATTTTTATGTGGATGCTGAAGTAAGCGCCGATGGCCACAACTGGTCGATGGCTGCTTATGCTACTGACTTTGTGGAGAAGAATTGGCCGTACAATTATGCGGGCAGAGGAGGCAATTATGACTTTGACGGTAGCCGCCCGATTGCAAACCCGCCCCTGGGGTTTATATGGAATTACTGCCAGCGGGCCGGCGTTTCTTTTCGAAACTACGGGGAGTTTATGGACACCGGGAAACCTACCCTTGGCCTGCTTAGGGAGGATGAGCATTATTGTAAGTCGTATCCGGGCTGGAACCTGGCCGTTCAGGACATATACAGGGAAAAGGTTTTTGAACATGATTTTGATTCCCTGCTGGCAAAACAAAATGTTCCGCATTTTAACACCATTTATCTGCCAAACGACCATACCAGCGGTTCATCAAAAGGCGCCTATAGCCCTATAGCACAGGTAGCAGATAACGACCTGGCACTCGGCAGGCTGGTGGAGCACATATCCCACAGCTCCATTTGGAAAGAATCTGTCATTTTTGTTTTGGAAGATGACGCCCAGGATGGCCCGGACCATGTAGATGCACATCGTTCTGTTGCCTGGGTCATTAGCCCATTTGTTAAACGTCATAGCGTTAACCACACCATGTACTCCACTTCCGGGATGCTCCGTACCATCGAATTGATACTGGGGCTGCCCCCTATGAGCCAGTACGATGCCGCCGCAACCCCTATGTGGAACTGCTTTCAGCCCATACCCGATAGCACTGTCTACACAGCCCAAAATGCTATTGTTGACATCAGCCAACGGAATGCCGCCTGGAATAAGGAGGCCAAACAATCGGCGTCATTTAACTTTGCCAAAGCAGATGCCGCTTCGGACAGGTTGCTGAATGAAATTATCTGGAAGGCCATAAAGGGATCCGAACGCCGGATGCCGGAGCCGCGCAGAAGCGCCTTTGTGAAATTATCACCGGTTAAGGATGACGATGACTGATTAGTTTCGCCAATTAAACGAGTTCCGGAATTCCAAAGGTGAAAGGTTGATTTTTGTGTTAAATAGCTTGCTGAACGATTGAGAATGTTCACGATGCTACCTTTAAATTGACCTATAAATAGAAAGCTACAATTGTATAATTGATTAATTATAGATGTTGCTTCCGTTTAAATTCGCTGGGGGTACAGTCGTATTTCGCTTTAAAAACCGTTGAAAAATAATTCGGATTTGAAAAGCCTACCATATAAGTGATTTCAGAAATCGTAAAACTTTCATTGTTCAGCAGGTATTTTGCTTTTTTTAACCTGCGATTTAAGATATAGTCAGTAATGCTGCAGCCAAGCAGGGCTTTTACTTTCCTGTAAAGTTGTATTCTTGAAATGCCAATTATTTTACAAATATCATCCACGTTAAACTTATCGTTGGATAAGTTTTGCTCAACAATTCCGGCAAAATCATTAACAAACTTTTTATCAAGGCTTTTTGAAAGGGGAAGCTTTTCTGTCGTACTTATATCGCTTATAAAGTGCTCTTTCAGGATCGCCCTGTTTCGTATCAGGTTTTGCACATTAACCATTAAATAATCAAAATTAAATGGTTTGGTTATATACAAATCGGCCATTGACTGGATGCCCGATATCTGGTGTTCAATGCTACCTTGTGCGGTAAGGAGGATGATTGGAATATGCGAGGTACGGATATCCGATTTGAGTTTTTCGGATAATTCTTTGCCCGAGTAGCCCGGTAAAACCACATCCGAAAGAATCAGGTCCGGCACTTTCTCATAAGCTTTTGTAATTGCCATATTGCCATTGGTAGCAATAAAAACATCATACTGTTCACTGAATTTATTGGCAAGGTATTCAAGCATATCGGGGTTGTCTTCTACAATTAATATAGAAAACTCCTTTGGCGGACTAAAAATGTCGTTTTTGTCCTCCGGGGCTATCCGCTCCAGGTCGGCCTGGTAAACTTTGGCACCTTCTTTTATATTGCTCGGCTCATTTTTGTGAAAAACCTTTTCAATCGGGTCTAAATGCTGATCACCAAGTGGTAAAGAAACTGTAAAGGTAGTGCCTTTCCATTTTTGGCTTTTTACTTCGATGTGGCCATGATGAAATAACACAATTTCCTTTGATAAAGAGAGCCCGATTCCGGAACCGGTTACCGGCGCGTTATCAGCCTGGTAAAACTGGTTGAATATTAATGAAGTATCTTCGGGCGACATTCCAACTCCGTTATCCTCTACATCAATATAAACGTAGTTATCATCCTCTTTACGAATGTTTATTTTGATTTTTCCGTTTTCGCCACAAAATTTAATAGCGTTCGAGATCAGGTTAAAAAAGACTTTATCCAGCATGTCTGCATCAAACCAAACCTTAATTTGTTTTTCAGTGCTGCTAACAGAAAGTTGAATATCCAGTTTTTGTGCATACACATAAAAACTGTCCCTTATTTCTTTGATAAAGGCTACCAGGTCATTTTCGGACGATTTAATAGTTTGGTTATCAAACTCAATCTTCCGGTAGTCTATCAATTGGTTTACTAATTTCAATAACCGGTAAGCATTTTGATTCACCATTGTTATATTTCTTCCCGCCAGGGCCATTGTCTTCTTGTCATCGAGCATATCCTGCAGGGGCGACAACATCAATGTGAGCGGGGTACGAAATTCATGGGATACATTGGTGAAGAAATTTAGCCTCGCCTCTGTAGCCGCTTCTGCTTTGGCTGATATTTCTATCAATTGATTACGCTGCAAAAGTATTTCGTTATTCTTAGCTTCCAGGCTTTTATTGATCTTCCTGTTTTCAACTAATGAATAAAATGCAAGGCCCCCAAAAACGATAGCCAAAACAAGCGAAATAACTATAATATTTAATACTATCTGCTGGCTCCTGTAAATAGATTGCTGCTCCTCAAGTAACGACCGCTGCTTTACAATATCACCTTGCTGGCTATTTATTTTGCTCCATTGCATTTTCATTAACTGTACATTGGTTGAATCAATAACCAGCGACTGCAATGTGTTTTCTCTTGAAAAAGGTTCCTTATTAAGTATGTGGAAAGCGGTTACAATTGCTTCTTTACCCCCTGTCGGGTACAGCAGGCTGGCATCAATAGTTTTGCTGTCGATCATTTGCAAACCGCCGCCATTACCCGGCAATGCATCAACGCCTATCACTTTTATTTTCCCTGCATAGTTTAATTTTCTGAGTACCTCCCTGGCGCCCGAAGCCATCCTGTCATTATGTGCAAAAATCGTATTGATTCCCGGCAGCTTATCTTTAAAGCCCAATAACTCCCTTTCCGCCTTTTCCTTTAGCCAATCTCCGTATAGTTTGGCTTTGACCTGTACGTTCGGAACTTTTTTAATGCCGTCCATAAATCCACGGTCTCTTTCAATAGCAGCTGAAGAGCCGGGAAGGCCGGTGATCTCCAAGACATTAACTGGCTCTTTTGTTGTTGATCCCACATATTGACCGGCCATTTTACCTAATTCATAGTTATCAGCCCCAACATAAGCAGTATACAAGGACGAGGCCGTTTTTCGGTCGATAACTATAACGGGGATACCTTTATTATAGGCGTCTTCTACAATGGGGGTAAGCGGTCGTGCCTCATTTGGTGAAATGATAAGCAGATCGATGCCGTCCTTAAGCATTTTATTGACCTGGCTGATTTGCTTATCACTATTATTGTCGGCATCGGTGTAAATAAAATTAACGCCGGGATGAAGCGATAGCTCAGTCTTCATTTCCTCCAGCATCGTTCTGCGCCACAAGTCAGAGCCTACACATTGCGAAAAGCCAATGGTATACGCAGATTTTTTTTTCGCTTCATTGCAGCTAACCGCACTCAATGCAATTAACAGAACGATAAAAAATCGCTTATAAAAATTAATAAACATAGCTCCTTCAAACATGCTATAACAAATATTAACAGAGGTTTTTTATGGAAAATAATTGACCTGAAAAGAATTCCTTTTTTAAAGATATGGATAAAGATGCCATTCTTGCAAATGTTGACCCGATTGCCGACACCCGGGAAAAACCCGGCATGTAACCTGATCAAAGATTTGATGTAACATAACCAAACATTCAAAAAAAGCACCTTGTTGACTAAAAATTAAACTATTGATTATCAATTATTTAATGCCCGTTAAAATTTCAGTGCTTTTTGAAATAAAATTGATAACCCCCGCCTCACAACAGGCCCTACTTTGGACCCTGTAAACCAATATAACGTCTAAATACATTTTATGAGAAAAAATTCTGTCATGGCCTGGTCCATGGTCGTAGCTCTTGGTGGCTTCTTATTTGGGTTTGATACCGCTGTGATTTCGGGGGCCGAAAAATCCATCCAGGAATTCTGGCAACTTTCCGTATTTGAACACGGGCTTACCATATCTATTGCTTTAATAGGTACAGTAATCGGTTCTATGCTGGGTTCAAAGCCATCTGATCGCTTCGGGCGAAAAAACACACTTTATTTTGTAGCAATCGCCTATTTATTGTCCTCCATCGGAACCGCTGTCGCCGACAACTGGTATATATTTTTAGTTTTCCGTTTCCTTGGCGGTTTGGGGGTTGGTACATCTTCAGTTACAGCACCCATCTACATTTCAGAGGTGTCGCCTGCTGATCGCAGGGGAAGGCTTGTAGGATTATTTCAGTTCAACGTGGTATTAGGGATTCTGATATCTTATCTGTCAAATTACCTGATAAGCCAGTTTGGAGAAACCTCATGGCGCTGGATGCTTGGCGTACAGGCTTTTCCTTCAATCATTTTCCTGGTCTTGATTCGCTTTATACCCGAAAGCCCAAGATGGCTGATCCTTAAGAAACAGGCGACTGAAAAAGCTTTAGCCATTCTCCGGATCATCAATCCGCTCAATTGCGACCAGGAACTGATATCGATACAAAACTCTTCATTAGACAGTGAGGGAAACCGGCATAAAAAAGAAAGTATTTTTTCGGGCAACTACAGCAAACCTATTGCGCTGGCCATGTTGTTTGCATTTTTTAACCAGGTATCAGG
>JBDUDE010000421.1:0-2045 GCA_040003105.1 Mucilaginibacter sp.
TTCAAAGCTGTTGCGGTAACGGCCGCGCATAATATCGCCGCGCACCAGCATCTGGTAGCCGCCCATAGGGTATCGGGTTACCGGGTTGCGTGGTGTTTTTTCTGGCAATACATCAATCAGCTTCACCACAAAATCGGCGTCTGTTTTTGAGATACTTACCAGCAGGTCGGCTACCAGTGGCCCGGCAAGGGTAATATCTTCTTTTAGGGTATCAGTGCTAAAAGTAAGCACATCGGTACGGCGGGCAGCAAAACGCTGGTCATCCGTCATGTACTCGCGGGTGCGGTTAAAGTGGATTTGGTCGGCATAGGGAACCGGTTTTGCGGGGTCGCTAATGTAGGTGTCAAAAGACTGGCCCTTTCCTGATTTGGTAAATGATAGTTTGCCATTTTCTTCCAGGTAAATGGGAGTAGGCGTGACATCTTCCGGCGGCCATTCTTTAAATTTACGCCATTTGTTTTCGCCCGAAAAAAATATGGTTGCTTTGCTAATGCTTTCCAATGAACCTTTACCTTTCAGGTAATAATTAAACCAGGGCACTTCAATGTTATTTTGGAACCACTCGGCAGTGTTGCTATCGAACCTTACATTGCCCAGCCGCGTACCGTCTTTACTCGCCCATTGGCCATGGTACCAGGGGCCCATCACCAATTTGCTGGTTGTTTCCGGGCTTTTTTTAAGCAGCGCCTGGTAGGCGTTCCATGCACCGTAACCGTCTTCGGCATCAAACAACCCGCCTACAACCAGCATGGCGGGTTTTACATTTTTAAAGCCGGAGCGGGCGTCACGTGCTTTCCACCAGGAATCAAGGTTGGGGTGCTTCATCATGTTGTCCCAAAATTCAAGGCTGTCGCCAGTTACCTTGGTAAAGTGGGGCAGTGCGCCCATTTTTAAATACCAGGCATAGTTATCTGTGCCGCTAATGTCAAATGTTTTTGCCGGCTTTGTAGTAGGGGCAGGCCGCGGCTGACTAAAGCCATAACCCACATGAAAATCAAACGCATCCATTAAAAACAAAACGCCGTTATGGTGGTCATCATCGCCAAAAAAACGGTCAGTAACCGGTGCCTGAGGACTAACAGCCTTCAATGCCGGGTGCCCGCTCAAGGCAGCTTCGGTAGCATAAAAGCCCGGGAACGAAATACCGGTTACGCCGACATTGCCGTTGTTGTCTTCAATATTTTTTACCATCCAATCAATACTGTCGTAGGTATCGCTGGCTTCATCAATGTCTTTATTTGTTTTTTTATTGGGATTGAAAGGCCTAACCACTTCAAATTTGCCTTCACTCATCCAGCGGCCGCGAATGTCCTGTATCACCAAAATATACCCTTCCTTAACGTATTGCATCATATAACTGCGCCAGTATTGGCGGTAGGCAGCCCCATACGGCGTACAGGAGTAGGGCGTTCGTGTTATTAAAATAGGATGTTTTTCGGATTGATACTTCGGTTGGTAGATGGAGGTAAACAATTTTACCCCATCACGCATGGGGATGTTTACTTCTTTTTTGATGTAATTATTTACAAACCATACCGAATCGGCATTTTGGGCGAGCGTAATAAACGGTAAAAATAAAAATACAAGGATGTATAATTTCTTCATGATAGTTAGTTAACAGGTCAGCACGTAAATATGCTGATTATTCGGGAAAAAATGAAAAACGGTGTGCGGAAGTGCGAATATGCAAATGTGCGGATCAGGGATTAATTTGAAGATGTGTTGATTTGATGATTTGAAAATGGAAAGGGCAGCTTCAGTCGTTAATAGTCTCGGTTTTTCTAGTCAGCGAAATCAGCGTAATCAAAAAAATCAGCGGTCAAAAAAAATAACCGGCAAACATTTGCTTACCGGCTATTAAACTCCATCATTCATAATTAACTATCTAAACTAAAACTTAAGCCCTGTTAACTTATCGTTGATTGGTAATATAAAAATTAATTTTTATATTAGTTCCAATAAAAGGCTCCCGGCCTCGCGCCAGGAGTCTTTTTGATTTGATAAATTATTGATGAGCAGGGCGCTCAATGAGTGTACTTATACGG
>JBDUDE010000016.1:0-6784 GCA_040003105.1 Mucilaginibacter sp.
GTTTGTTTATAATGCTGTCTGCCAATAGCACAAACGGTTGGATCATTTTTTTATCATGGTACTTTATTGATAACAGCGAATATGTTTGCCCTATGCAATAATCATCGGCCATAAAACGGGTTGGGCCGGTTTGCCAATGCAGGTCTGTACCTATTTTGACTAAAGCATCTAAATATTTATCATTTCCATTTATGGCGCCTAAGGCGTAAATACCGGTATAGCATGCAGCGTTTGTCCAATCGACCGGCGGATGTGTAAAACCTTTGGTATTCCATTGGTTCAGTTGCCAGTCGGCAACCTGGTGCATTATGTTGAGGACGGCTTTCTGTTTTAAAAGAGCATCGGTTGGCGCCGGTTTAATGTTAGCAAAGGTCTGGGCAATAAGCACACCAAAGGCGATGAAGCATAAGCAAATGTATTTGATGACGATTTTTTGCATGGCAATAGGAGTGATGGTGGTGGGCTAAAGATAAAAATTTTAATCTATCCCACTATTGCCGATTTAATTGATGAAGTATGAGTTTACGTTTTTAAAAACTATTCTCCCTGCTTGTAGTTCAATTAAAAAAGATAAGCTTATGGAAATCACGATAGCCCGCAGCCTGCGTTATTGGTGGGTGTTTGTTTTGAGAGGGATATTATTTATCCTTTTAGGTGCTTATGTTTTTGCTTCGCCCGCAAGCGCCTATATTGCCCTTAGTTTTTTATTTGGGCTGATAATATTACTTGCCGGCGTGTCTGAATTGTTGCATGCTTACCAGGATAAAGGAGCAGCCAATCGCGGCTGGCACTTGTTTGTTGGCCTGGTTGATTTGGCAATCGGGCTGATTTTGCTGAGCCACCTTGCCGCCAGCATGGATGTAATGCGCGTTATATTGGGCGTTTACTTCCTGTTTCGCGGGCTTTCGATGTTTAATTTTCGCGGGTTTGCGCGACGCCCGGCATGGATATTGGCCGGCGCAGTAGTAGTGCTGCTGTTTGGCATCCTGGTAATAGCGAATCCGGTTTTTGGAACCGCTACCATTGTAATATGGACGGGCACCGCGTTTATAGTAACAGGTATATTAAATGTAATGCTTGGATTGCGAATGAGGCCGGCTTAGTGGTTAATGGAAATTGCGCTATATTTGCAGTGATTGAATTTTGCAAATTAGGTGTGTTATGGAAACTATATCCCTGGAAGATTTTTATAAAGGGACGGCGGCGCTTGTTCCTGTCGGCATTAATAAGGAAATCGGACATTTTAACGTTTTTAAGATTGATGATTTTAACGCAAGCCTGAAGAAAAATAATAACATGCCCTACAACCGCCGGGCTTACTATAAAATAAGTATCATCAGCGGGCGCAATAAGGCTTTGTATGCCGATAAAGAAATAGATATCGAAAAAAACGCGTTGCTGTTTGCTACCCCGAAAATTCCCTATCATTATGTGCCGCAGGACGACAACCAGTTTGGGTATTTCTGCATTTTTACCCACGATTTTTTAGTGCAGAACAAAAGCGGCGTGGTATTGGATGACCTGCCGATATTCCAACCGGGTGGCTACCCGGTGTTCCAGGTAACCGAAGAGGCCGTAGAGGAAATTACATCGATTTTTAAAAAGATGTATAAAGAGATATCGTCGGACTATGCTTATAAATACGACCTGCTGCGCAACTATGTGCTCGAGCTGATTCATTACGGGCAAAAGTTACAGCCGGCCACATTATTGTATCCGTCACATACAGCTTCGGCTCGGGTATCATCGTTATTTATCGAATTGCTGGAGCGGCAGTTCCCGATAGAATCCCCGCATCAAAAACTACAGTTGCGAACTGCAAAGGATTATGCTAACCGACTGGCAGTGCATGTAAATCACCTTAATAAAGTATTAAAAGAAAACACCGGTAAAACCACCACTGATATTATCAGCAGCCGTATAGTGCAGGAAGCCAAAATTTTGCTGAAGCAAACCGACTGGAACATATCGCAAATCGCTTACAGCCTGGGCTTTGAGGAAGTGGCGCATTTTTCAAACTTTTTCAGGAAACAAACGGCGTTGGCGCCGCTGGCGTTTAGGTCGTAAAATTTTCTTTTATTTTTCGCCGGCTGCCGCGCAGCAGAGAGAACAGGTCGAGCGTAGCAATAACCGGGTGAGTCAACTCTGCGAGCGGCGTTCACGCGAATGCACTGACGCAAACGCATGCGGAGAGGACTCACCCCGACCTCCATTCGCTGGTCGACCCTCTCTGCCGCAAGCGGCAAAGAGGGTGAGCCGCAATTTTTAACTAAATGGCCTTTAGCGGTTTTGTGTTGATTTGAATTTTGCAAACAATGGATTGATGTTTGCAAACATCCTGCTGCTGTTGCGTGTTACCTTTACATCATAATTAAAAAACAAAAAAATGAGCAACAATAAAATAGCCTTGCTAACCGGCGGCAGCCGCGGACTGGGCAAAAACATGGCTTTAACCCTGGCCCATAAAGGAATCGACGTAATATTAACCTATAACAGCAAAAAGGACGAAGCGGAATCAGTAGTAGCAGAAATTGAAAAGGCCGGCCAAAAGGCAGTGGCGCTGCAATTGAACACGGGCGATGCAAAAAGCTTCGACACATTTTTTGTCGAAGTGAAAACTGCCTTAAAAAACACCTTCAATGCCGACAGGTTTGACTTTTTGATAAACAATGCCGGTATCGGCGTTTACGCTCCTTTCGCCGAAACTAAGGAAGAAGATTTCGACCTTTTGTTTAATATCCATTTAAAAGGCGTGTTCTTTCTTACACAAAATGCATTGCCTTTAATTAATGATGGCGGCCGGATAGTTAACCTGTCATCGGGTTTGGCAAGGTTTAGTTTCCCAGGGTATGCGGCATATGCAGCCATGAAGGGTGGGATAGAAGTGCTTACCCGTTACTTAGCCAAAGAACTGGGGGCCCGTGGTATTGCGGTTAACGTTGTTGCGCCAGGCGCTATCGAAACCGATTTTGGCGGGGGCGCTGTACGTGATACGCCTGAGTTGAACAAACAAATTGCCGGCGCTACCGCCCTGGGGCGTGTTGGCTTGCCCGATGATATCGGCAGCGTAGTGGCATTTTTATGCACCGAAGATGCCAAATGGGTTAACGCGCAGCGGATTGAGGTATCAGGTGGAATGATGTTGTAAATAAAGGTTAATTAAATATTGTGCCGGGTGTATTGAATACGCCCGGCTTTTTTATTTGTACTATTGCCGCGAAAAGCACAAAAAGGCTTTTTGTATACGCGATGCTTCGCGTCTCCCACTGATAGTTAATAAATACCCAATCTAAACGAGCCGCTTAACTGCCGTGTTTAGACACGAAACATCTCTCCATTAAAACCCTATATTTATTTTAAATATTACAGGTATGAAAAAGCTGTTTGCCTTCTTTGTCGTCATGATTGTTAATTCACAATTATTTGCCCAATCATGGCAGCCCATGGTCCCCAATAAAATTGCTGACAAATACATCCCGGCGCATTACCAGGGAATCGGCGGCCTTTTGGGTTACCGGATGAACGTAAACTTAGAGAAACGGCTGCTGCAGATTGATTCGGCAACGTTGTTGTCTGGTTTCAGGAAAAGGCCCGGCTCGCAAACCTGGATTGGCGAACATGTGGGTAAGTTCCTGTTTTCGGCATCAAAAACTTACGCCTACACGCACGATGTGCGGATAAAGCATTTAACGGACGATATGGTACGCAAGTATATCGTTTGTCAAATGCCCGACGGATACCTGGGTACTTACCTGCTTAAAGACCGATGGACCGAATGGGACGTTTGGGCACATAAATATGCTATTATCGGCCTGCTTAATTATTATTCGGTTACCGGCTACAAGCCCGCTTTGCAGACCGCCGAAAAGGCTGCCGATTTAATTTGCCAAACCTTTGGCGATGAACCCGGCAAACGCGACTTAATGACGGCAGGCGAACATAACGGCCTTGCACCCGGCAGTATATTGGAGCCCATGGTTGATTTGTACCGCTACACCGGCAATAAACGCTACCTCGATTTTTGTAATTACATCTTCTGGGCCTATGAGCAGCCAACCGGCCCTAAAATTATCAGTCAATTCGAAAAGTACGGTGATGTAACCAAAGTAGGGGATGCCAAGGCTTATGAAATGTTATCCTGTTTTTTAGGGATATTGAAATATTATAAGCTAACCGGCCAGGAAAAATACCTTACGCTTTTACAGACCGCCTGGAAAGACATCACGAAAAATAGGCTCTACATCACCGGCACATCAAGCGATAATGAAATTTTCAGGGAGCCGGGCATTTTACGGGCAGAAAATAAAGACAAGATGGGTGAGGGCTGCGTTACTGTTACGTGGATCCAATTTAACCTGCAACTGCTGGAAATAACCGGCGGGCCACAATATGCCGAAGAATTGGAGCGGTCGGTATACAATCACTTACTGGCCGCCGAGAATCCACAAACAGGCTGTGTGAGTTACTACACCGCGTTACAAGGCGCCAAGCCTTACCGTTGCGACCAGGGCTTTTCCTGCTGCCTGTCGAGCGTGCCCCGGGGGATTTCGCTTATTCCGGAAATGATGGGCGGAAAAATAAATGGGGTGTTCACAGTGTTGCTTTATGAAAACGGGGAAGCTAAAACGGCTGTCAGGACTAAAGAAAATGCCAATGTTAATTTGACGCTTAAGTCTGCGACTAAATTTCCGTTGGACGGGCAGGTCGATTATACTGTAACCCCGTCAAAACAAGCAACGTTTACCATAAACTTTCGGGTGCCGGAATGGTCTGAAAACTTTGATGCTAAAATAGGTAATAAGACTTTTCATGGCAAAAAAGGCCAGCTGTTGGCCATTCACCGTAATTGGAGCCCGGGCGATCATATTGCTATAACTTTTGATATGCCATTGCAAGTTATCCCCGGGGGCATATCATACCCAAACTCAATAGCCTTTAAACGTGGCCCGCAAATATTGGCTGTTGACCAGGGGCTAAATCCCGGCTTAACAGCTTTAAGCAACATTACTTACACAAACAGCGACGAACCATTAACCGATGCAAAAGCAATGTTGCCTAAAGATTGGGATTGGAAAGAGGCGTACAGCATTGAAATGAAGGTTAACAATTCACCGCGCAAAGTGGTGATGGTGCCATTTTCAGAGGCGGGGCAAAAATCTGCGGAGATTGCTGTTTGGGTGAATAAGTAGTGGACGCTTTTCCTGCGTAAGCGTTCCATTTTTACAAGTGGAACACCCGGAACGCTGTGAAACATACTGGTTATCAAGTATTTCCTATAATTCACTTCTTCAGGTATCTCAGAAAGTGTTAAAAAAATTCTTTTTAGATTACTTTGAAATTCAAAGTGTTTTTATTTACTTTGTATTCCAAAGTACTTTTATTTGATTTAAATTAATATTGCTACTAACCAGGATAGAATATTTTGCCTTCAAAAATTAAAATATATGAACATGAAAGACGAAATACTAAGCAATCTGAGCAATCCCTCGCAACTGGAAAAGATGTACCGGGCTGGTAATGGGCCTTTTAAGCGTGCGTTCAATATGCTATACCCGGAACTTAAAGGCAACACACTTGCCGATTGCTGGAACGAAAGGCTGAATTACGACGGTGACGAGATTAGCTGGGGTACTGGCCGGGATTTATTGATTGTGATAACTGCGTCGCTGGTGGCCGGCCTTATCGCAAAACTGCCTGCAATTTTTCACATCAGCGAAGAGTTTTTCTATCCCCGGAACGTTGGTTTTGTCGTTTTTCCGCTGCTAACGGGTTACTTTGCCTGGAAGAACAAATTATCACCTGGTAAAATTGCGTTTATAGTTGGCGCTACACTTGCGGGTTTATTTTTTATCAACTTGCTTCCCTTTGCTAAGAAAAGTGACACCCTTGTTTTATCCTGTATTCATTTGCTCTTATTTCTATGGTCGGTACTGGGTTTTGCTTTTGTCGGTGAGGCGAAAAATGACGGGGAGAAGCGCCTTGGTTTTTTAAAATACAACGGCGACCTGGTGGTGATGACCACCCTCATCCTGATAGCAGGCGCAATAATGTCAGGTATAACCATCGGGCTTTTCTCGCTGATAGGTTTTAAGATAGAAGAATTTTATTTTAAAAACGTTGTAATTGTAGGGCTTGCCGCTGCACCAATTGTAGGCACCTACCTAATCCGGGCCAACCCGCAATTGGTAGGCAAAGTATCGCCGGTAATTGCTAAGCTATTCAGTCCGCTGGTGGCGGTAATGCTGGTGGTTTATCTTATAGCGATGATTTATTCGCGTAAAAACCCTTATAACGACCGCGAGTTCCTAATGATTTTTAATGCCTTATTGGTGGGCGTTATGGCCATTATTTTCTTTTCTGTTGCTGAGGCATCTAAAGCAACAAAAAATAATACGCAAGCTTGGGTCCTTTTCCTCCTGTCTGTTATTACTATAGTGGTTAATTGTGTTGCACTTTCTGCCATTTTGTTCCGCATTTCCGAATGGGGTTTCACACCAAACAGGCTTGCCATATTAGGGGGGAACATGTTAATTTTAATAAACCTGCTGCTGGTAACCGTGCAATTTTTCAGGGTGCTTTCAAAAAAAGCCGGCATAACCGCAGTCGGGAAAGCTATTGCCTTTTATCTGCCGGTTTACTTCATATGGACAATAATCGTAACCTTTATATTCCCGTTGATATTTGGGTTTAAATAAGGAGACAAATTGAATGGGGGCCGTTTCGCCTGTTCAAATCGGCCACTTAAACAGGCGGGGGGCATTATTCAATTTTCGTTTCTACGTTT
>JBDUDE010000763.1:0-2044 GCA_040003105.1 Mucilaginibacter sp.
GATGCCGGCCGCTAAGAGGGTAAGAATATAGGTTAACGAATGAGCCATTTATTGCGTGTGGTTTATTGGGGCTATATAGGTAAAGTTATGATATCTGTTTAAATTTAACTGGCTAATCTATTTCTGATTTAAAAGAGCATCGGCGCAGTACAAATATTTAATACTATGTGTTGTAAAAACTTTTATTATTTTAGTCATAATTGTTTACCAGGCTTTAACTTAAGCATATTATTGATAAACAGGACAACCTTAAATCTAACAAAGCAATATTATCCACTTTAAAACTGTGAATAAATTTTATCGATGTATTTTATTGCTTCTATTGCCTCTTTTGGCGAAAGCTCAGTTCTTTACCCCCGACCCTGACTGGCGGTTTGAAAACTTTAACAGTCAAAACCATTTTATAACACGCCAGGTTTTAGGCGTTGCTTTAGATAAGCAAGGCTACATATGGACATGCGGACTTGGCGTGCAGAAGTTCGATGGGATAAAGACCGTACAGTTTAACAGCTTTAACAGGACTGTGCACTCATTAAAAGAGAATTATGTGCCTCAAATAATAGCAGACAATAGCGGCCGTATTTGGGCAAGCTCTGGGGGATTATGTTATTATGATAACGTCGGCGACAAATTTATTTATGTACAACCAAGCGATAAAAAATTAAAAATTGACTATGCATTCGGATTTTACCTGCAGGGCAATTATTTGTGGTTTGTTAGCCAGCATGGCCTGGCAAAAATAAATGTAAACACGCTCGAAATTTCGTTTACATCGCTTAAGAACGTAATCGACCCGATTTGCACGTACCCGATTGATGACCACACATTATTAATATCGAGCAGGCAAACAGTTTTTTTCTACAATACTGACAGGGATACCTATACTAAAACCGTTTTAACCTATAAAAAGTCGCTGGTTAAAATATTCTCGGTTATAAAACGGAATGATGACGTGTATTTAGGAACCAACAGGGGACTGTTTACATTGAAAAACACAAACGACATCACATTTTTAAGCGATAAAACTGCAGACCTGGAGATAGACGACCTTTTGTTTATGCCCGACGATAAGGATAAGAACTATCTTTTTTTGGCCACCGACGGCAAAGGCCTGATGGTGTATAACGTAAATAAAAAACAAGTGGAGTTTACTTACGTTCACGATGAAAATAGTCTTTTTTCGCTGTCGTGCGATATAATTATAAAACTGTTTATTGATAAACACGGGAGGGTATGGATTTGTACCCAATATGGCCTGAGTATGCTTAGCCAACATAACCAGGAATGGAAAGGCCGTTATATTAAACAGAGTAATAGTGGAGAACAGGATATTTACCGCATAGCGGAAGATATGTTGGTAAAATCAAAAGTTTGGCTGGCTGCGCAAAATATTGGTATGATACGCTTGAACTGGCGAACCAAAAAAATTGAGAAAGTATATAACACCAACCCCGAAATGCAGCGGATGGTTGATTTTACTCAAATATCGGCAAACAATTGGCTGCTTGCCAACTCAAATAAGATAATGGAATGGAGCCCTGACAAAGGGGTTACCTTTACAACAAAATTACCCATTGCTGATTCTGCGTCCTTTGGATATTATATCCGAAGGATAATCAGGACCGACGGACCAAACTGCTTTATTACCACCAACCGCGGGTTGTTTAGGTATAACATGTTTACCCACAAAATTGATGTGGTAGCTAAAAGTGATAATAACGAAGACAAAGAGCCTAAGATGGAATATGATTTGGAGGATGGTTTTTATGACAATGGCGAGTTATGGATAGCTTCAAAACATGGGCTATTTAACTATAATATAGCCACAAATGCTATTAAAGTTTATTACGGACGAGTTGCCTCAGATTACTATATGCACAGTGTTGCAAAGGCCCCTACTGGTAAAATAGTTTGCTCGTACGGCGATGGCCTGGTAATTTTCGACCAAAAAACGAAGGCCTTTACTGTGTTAAACACGATAGCTAATGTGTACGGAGCAGCTTGTTATGCTGTTATTTGTAAAAATAGCAAAGTGTGGATAGCC
>JBDUDE010000117.1:0-2042 GCA_040003105.1 Mucilaginibacter sp.
AGCCTCGGATTTAGGCTCATAATACGGCTCAGTTTAAACGGCAACCGGCGGTAAAAAAAGCCATTCTCGTCCAAATCGTATCCCAGCAGGCCAATTGCAGAAAGCCGGCCGGTTAGGTTGCTTACATTTTTTATGTCGATGTCTTCGTTTATAGCCATCATCGTGGGGTTAAACTCCTGGTTGGCGTAACTATAGTTATCAACCTGTTCTACCCAGCTGTCGGGCACATCTTCTATCAAAGCCTCCAGCCCCGCCCCCTCGCCTGAAAACCCGCGCCAGGCATCGCGCGACAGCGACAAGCTAAACCGCACCGCACCGATATAAATTTGCCAGGTGGTCGACTGCATCTTGTTGTGCGAAAACACCCGCAGCTCGTCGGCAATAGAAAGCAGCGGCTCAATCAGCTTTAACCTGTGTAAGCCGCCAACCGTTATGGCATCGCCCGATTTTACCGGCGAAAACGTTGGCTTGCCGCCCCGGGTAATTAAATAGTAATCGGTTTTAGGTTTGCCTGGCGGGATGGTTTTAAATAATAGCAGGGCCTGCAGCCGGTTAAAAGAGTGCACTTTTTCTGATTCAGCCAAAAACATCTGTACGCTGGTAAGGCCCTTTATCCATTTTATCGGTAATGGCACCTTACGTTCGGTAACTTTCCCGCCGTCCTTATGTAGCGCTACCTCTTTTTGCCCTATTGATAACAATACATTTTCATTACGCCGCACGGCGCTTAGTGCCGAAAGCATCGGCTGGTTAAAATCAACATTGGTGGTGCCGTTTTCTAAAAACTCGCCATCGTGCCCATCGCCCAAAACATCAACCCGGGCATAAACGCCAGCGCAATGCGAAAAGCCCTCAAAGCGTATTTTTTCGTTTCCCGCGGTAACAATCGGATCCTTCAGCATCGCCATTTCAAACGGCGAAAGGCTAAAGCTGGATTGCACCACTTTGGATAAGGTAAGCAGGCAACGCGCCACTGTATAGGGATCAGTCAGTCTGCCCCAGAAAAAGCAGGGTGATGTACCCTTTTGTACCTCGCTGTATTTTGCCAGGAACAATTCATCGGCTGAGGGCGAATGTTTGAGCGCCGAAGGGGCAGCATATTGATAAGTGATGGTATCAGACATTGTAATAATCAACAGTTTTAAGGCCGAACTAAAATAACAGAAATTGGGTGGATTTGAAATAAAAAAAGCACGGGATTCTAAATTCGTATGCCCGAGGTAATTCCACCGTCATTTTCACCGACAAAATCTCCGCGTTCGCCGATAAAAACCGCCTCTACGCCTATTACAGGCCACTTTGGTGTAACGTTTTTAATTTGTAGTGGTCTTATAGATGTATTTAAAAATTAGAAAAATTAACTATTACAATTCAAAAATATAATCGTCATGAAAACCGCAATTTTAACCATATTCACTGTCTTAACAATAGTAACAGGAATAGCCAACACAACACAAGCAGCCACTACTAAAACCGGCGACCAGGCCTACACAGTATTAACTGACGTAAGCGCCATCAACAAAATAGAAGTTCGCGGAAACGTTGAGCTTTACGTATCAGACGCCTCGACCGACCAGGTGAAAGTATACAACAAATATTATTCACAAAGCGCCCTGGTGCAAAGCAAAAACGGTGTGTTGCGCATTGCATCATATAGCCCCGAAAAATTAGTAGTTTGGGTTAGCGCCAACGACTTACGCTCGGTATCAGCTTTTGATAACGCCGATGTAAAATCATTCGGAAGCCTTTCAAAAATTGAGTTTGACGTTGATTTGCACGACAACGCTTCGGCCAACTTAAACCTTGATGCCTTTGACGCAAGCGTAACTGTAAAAGACAATGCCAAGGCTGATTTAAAAGGTTCTGCAACCCAGTTAAACCTTAACAGGGATATCGAGTCGAACGTAAAAAGCAGCAACTTTACCGCCGCTCATTACATCGAAAACAAAATGGCTGTGCTTAAAGACAACGATTTAGCCGGTCTTTAATTTTACTTTTGCAAAAGTTCAACATATATTCTGGAGGCCATTCGTTTTAAACGG
>JBDUDE010000438.1:0-6771 GCA_040003105.1 Mucilaginibacter sp.
GGATACCGGCCTCGCGCTTAATGCCTGCAGGCGTATGAACGGATAGCGCGGCCCCGCTTCTATCGGCGGGAAACACCCAAAAAAGAACTACACGAAACCTACATATAAATGAAAAGGTACATCATTATTTGCGCAGGGCTATTATTATTATTAGCCTCTTCTATCTTCGCGCAGCAAAAACAAAAAACTTACTGCAACCCGATAAACATCGACTACGGTTATACACCAATCCCCAATTTTGCTACCGAAGGCAAACACCGCGCCACTGCCGACCCTGTGATTACCATGTACAAGGGCGATTATTACCTGTTCTCCACCAATCAATGGGGTTACTGGTGGAGCCATGATATGCTGCACTGGAATTTTATTGCCCGGCATTTTTTGCGTCCCGAGCATAAGGTTTATGATGATTTGTGCGCCCCGGCAGTCTGGGTGCGCGGCGATACGCTGCTGGTATTTGGGTCGACTTACTCTTCAAATTTCCCTATCTGGATGAGCACCAACCCGAAAGCCAACGAATGGAAGGAAGCTATCCACGAATTTGAGCCCGGTGGCTGGGACCCGGCTTTTTTCAGCGATGATGATGGTAAAATGTACATGTATAACGGCAGCAGCAATACCTACCCGTTGTACGGTG
Organism: Mucilaginibacter sp.; assembly: GCA_040003105.1. Classification (GTDB taxonomy): domain Bacteria; phylum Bacteroidota; class Bacteroidia; order Sphingobacteriales; family Sphingobacteriaceae; genus Mucilaginibacter. The sequence goes on from JBDUDE010000438.1 coordinate 638, forward strand.
CCGAGGTTGACCCGAAGACGTTTCATTTAAAAGCTTACCGTAAAGAGATGTACTTTTTGCAGCCGTTCCGCTACGGCTGGCAGCGCTTTGGCGAGAACATGGACGATACCTTTTTAGACCCTTTTATTGAAGGCGCATGGATGACCAAAAACAACGGCAAATATTACCTGCAATACGGCGCACCCGGTACCGAGTTTAGCGGCTATGCTGATGGCGTAGTAGTGGGCGATAGTCCGCTGGGGCCGTTTACGCCGCAAAGTATGCCTTTTAGCTATAAACCAGGCGGTTTTGCCCGGGGCGCAGGCCACGGCAGCACGTATACCGATGCCTGGGGTAATTACTGGCACATTGCCACCATAGTAATAGCTGTGAAAAATAGCTTTGAGCGCAGGCTGGGAATTTGGCCCACAGGCTTTGATAAAGACGGCGTGATGTATGCCAACACTGCTTTCGGCGATTACCCCACTTACCTGCCCGATGGCAGGGAAGACCACTTAAAAAGCCGCTTTACAGGATGGATGCTGCTTAATTATAATAAACCAGTTTGGGTGTCATCTACTTTAGGTGGGTACATGCCCAATAATGCGGTCGACGAAAGCATAAAAACCTACTGGAGCGCCAAAACCGGCGATGCCGGCGAATGGATTGCCAGCGATTTAGGCAACGTAAGCACCGTTAACGCCGTGCAAATAAACTACGCCGACCAGGATGCCACCATATTAGGCAAAGCAACCGATACTTACACGCAGTACAAGTTATATTACTCGCTTGATAATAAAAAGTGGCAGGTTTTGGCCGATAAAAGCAAAAATAAGACAGATGTTCCGCATGATTATATTGAACTGGAAACGCCTGTAAAAGCTCGTTACATTAAGCTGGAAAATGTGCATATGCCCACCGGTAAATTTGCCATAAGCGGCCTGCGGGTATTTGGCAACGGGGGAGGGGCGAAACCCGATACTGTTCAAAGCTTTATAGTGCTGCGCACCGAAAAAGACAAGCGCAGCGCCTGGATAAAATGGCAAACCGTTGATAATGCTTTCGCCTACAATATTTACACCGGCACCGCGCCGGATAAGCTGTATAACTGCATAATGGTGCATACCGCCAACGAATATTACCTTAAAACGATGGATAAGGAAAAGGCTTATTATTTCCAGATTGAAGCGATAAATGAAAACGGGGTTTCGGAGCGCACGAAGGTTGTAAAAGCAGAGTAGGGGGCTGACGCATTTTATCATTGCGAGGTACGAAGCAATCGCGAACTATGCAAGTCCGCTCTGTATAGTTCGCGGTTGCCGCGCTCGTTCCTCGCTCGCAATGACAAATTTTTTTAAATAGGCGTTTTTTCTCCTTTGACTCTTGATTCTCGTCTTTCCACACTTTTTATCGTTGTTATCCGTTAATTTTTACCTTTGTTAAAACATTACCTGCTGCTTATGAAAAAATATATCCTGCCCATACTTTTATTCGTTTGCTTTTTAGCACCATCACTAACTAAGGCCCAAAGCGCTGCAACATATGACAGGGGCTCATTCATAACAAAAGGCGATACACTACCCTACCGGATTTTGTTCCCCCAGGATTTTGACCCGTTGAAAAAATACCCGCTTATAATTGTGCTGCACGGCGCCGGTGAACGCGGCAATGACAACCAGGCCCAGCTTTTATGGGGCAGCAAGCTGTTTTTAAAAGATACCATCCGCGAGCGGTACCCGGCGATAGTGGTTTTTCCGCAATGCGCTGCAAATGGCTGGTGGGCCAATAACAAGTTTGAGGAAGATTCGGTGACGCATAAAACCAAGTTTATTTTTCTGCACGATGCCCCGCCGTCCAAAACAATGGTGACCTTGCTGGGTTTGGTTGACCAGCTATTGGACAAGCCTTACGTAAACAAGCACCAGGTTTACATCGGCGGCCTCTCGATGGGGGGAATGGGTACCTTTGAAATTATTGGCCGTAAACCAAAAGTGTTTGCCGCCGCCTTCGCTATTTGCGGTGGCGATAATACGCTGAATGCGAAAAAATACGCTAAAAAAGTGCCGATTTGGATTTTTCATGGCGGGAAAGATAGCGTAGTGCCTTTCACCCACTCAGAAGCAATGGTATCCGCCATAAAACAAGCCGGCGGCGACCCCAAATACACCCTTTACCCCAACGACGACCATAACAGCTGGAACGATGCCTTTGCCGAGCCTATGTTTATGGCGTGGTTGTTTTCGCATAAGAAGTGAGGGGAGGTTAAAGGCGAATGGTAAAGGGTGAAAGGTTTTTACTTTTGTCATTGCTGTAAGCGAGGTCCCGATAGCTATCGGGAGAGCGCGGCAATCGCAAACTTTACGGGCGGCCATGCATAGTCCGCGGTTGCTTCGTTCCTTATAATGACGTATCTGTAAACGACTGATTATCAAAGCGAATTTTTAATGTATAGCAGGTAGTTTGTGGTTTTTCCGTCAGCAGATAAGCTTCGGAAGAAATCCGAAAACGCTGCCGGCCTGTGTGTTGGGCAGGGCATAGGAACTTTTTGCATTGCAGGTTAGCAAATCGATAGGGTAGGCAGGCAAAAAGATTCCAGCCCGCAGCGTTGTAGGATTTGTGCGTGAAAGGCCTTGTGCGCAAAGAAGCATTTCTGCTGACTTGATTTTTTTGGTTACTTTTTGTATCAAGACAAAAAGTAACAGCCTCCGCGGCAATTGAGCGGGGTGATGCCTAAGTTCTAAGAAGAAATTAAACTTCGGAGTTCCCCTTACGTCATCACATATTTCTTTCAGGGTTTACCCTGATGGTGACTCGCAATGACGTGGTGGTGAGGGGCTTGTGTTAAACTACTCTTTCGGTTTCGGCGGCACAAACCTTGGTTTATATGCCGGTTTCTTCTCTGCCGGTTCCGGTGGGGGTGCGGCTTCATCAGCAACAGGTGGCACACTTTCCTCCGTTTCCGCTTTGGGCTTCATTTTAAAGCGTGGTACAAAGCCTGTCGGTTTAGCCACGATGGGTTCCGTAATCGACGGCTCAACCGACGCTGATATGCTTTCCTCCGTTTCCGCCTTTGGCTTCATCTTAAATTTTGGTACGTAAGCAGGTTTTGCTCCGGTAGTTTCCACTGTTTGCGGCGTTTCAGTGGCAACCGGTGCACTTTCCTCTGTCTCAGCTTTAGGCTTCATTTTAAAGCGCGGCACAAAGCCGGCCGGTTTAACAGGAGTATTTTCCACAGGTTCAGCTGGTTTATCCACTACTGCTGGTAATTCCTCTTTCTTATCCTCAACAATCGGCTTTGGAGTATTTGCAGCCCTGAATTTCGGTGTAAAACCAACTTTTGGCGCAGATGTTACAGGCGGTGTATGTTCCGTTAAGCTTTCGGTTATAGTTTGCTCGGCAATTGGATTGGCAATATGTACCTTTTCGGTTTTAACTTCGGGTGCTAGCGGGAATTGCCGCCTTGTTTTATTGAACCAGTATTTTTTGGTATGGTCGAAGCTTTTTTCGCCCATTTGGTTGTAATGGGTTTTAAATTCAGAAAACAAGGCTGGCTCTGCTTTTTCTAAAGCAATAAGGTCGACTCTTTTCTTTTTAAAAAACTCATCAAAAGTCATAGATATGAGATGTTAGATATGAGATTTGAGACAAAAATACCAATCCAATCTCGTATTATCATTAATCAATAGTTGTACAGCTTAATCTCATATCTCAAGTCTAATATCTCACATCTAAAAAGATACATCCAGGTCTATTTTATTAAAACGGATTCCTTTATCTGTTTGTGTCCAGTCTTCCCGTTCCTCATCAGTAGCATTCAGCAATTTTGGGAAAAACTCCAGCGGGAAAACCTGTTGCTTGCCATTGTCTTTTTCAACCAAAAGCAAGCCATTAGCAAAAGTAACTTTTACCTTTTTTTCCTGCTTACGTGAGGTGAATAGTGGCATGGTATTTTGATTTGAAGATTAAGCGATTTGAAAATTTGAAGATTAGATGATTTGAAAATTTGAAGATGGGGAAACCAGGTATTCAATTTTCAAATCCACACATCTTCAAATCATCAAATCATTCGGCCATATTATGGTACACCGCCTGCACGTCATCATCTTCTTCCAGGCGGTCAATCAGCTTCATTACATCGGCAACCTGCTCTTCGGTAACATCGTGGAACGATTGCGGCACACGCTCCAGCTTGGCCGATTTTGGTTCGATACCCAAACCTTCCAGCGCTTTCTGCATCTTGCCGAAATCTTCAAAAGCGGTGTGTATAACTGCTATATCGTTGCCCTCTTCGTCGGCTTCAACAAACAAATCTTCCAAACCTGCGTCTATCAGTTCAAACTCCAATTCTTCCAGGTCGCGGTCGCCCGGTACAAATGTAAATACCGACTTGCGGGTAAATATAAAATCGAGCGAGCCTGTTTTGCCCAGTGTGCCGCCCGTTTTTGTAAAATAGCTGCGCACATTGGCTACGGTGCGGTTGGTGTTATCGGTAGCGGTTTCAACCAGTACGGCAACGCCGTGCGGGGCATATCCTTCGTAAACCAGTTCTTCGTAATCTTTTTCATCGCGACTGGTGGCCCTTTTTATAGCGGCTTCCACACGGTCTTTAGGCATATTTACTGCCTTTGAGTTTTGTACAGCAGTGCGCAGGCGCGAGTTGGTGTTAACATCACCGCCGCCGGCCTTTACAGCCATCACAATCTCTTTGCCCAAACGCGTAAACTGAACCGCCATTTTGGCCCAGCGCTTAAATTTTCTTTCTTTACGGAATTCGAATGCTCTTCCCATATGTTTATTTGTCCATGGTCCATGGACGATAGACCACAGTAAAAATTTCTATGGACTATGGTCTATCGTCTATGGACAGCGAATATAATATTTGTTTTCCTTTAAATAATATTTTTCAAGTTCACCAGCATATCCTCCGTCATTTTTGGCAAATCGTACTCCAACTGCCAGCCCCAGTCTTGTTGGGCCTGGGTATCGTCTATCGATTTTGGCCAGCTGTCGGCAATGGCCTGGCGTGGGTCACTATCCACGTAGCTCATCTCAAAATCAGGGATATGCTTCTTAATTTCCTCGGCCAGTTGTTCAGGCGTAAAGCTAATGCCGGCCAGGTTATATGACGACCGGATGCTAAGCTTCTCTGCCGGGGTGTCCATCAGCGTGATGGTAGCCCTGATGGCATCGTCCATATACATCATCGGCAACGCAGTGCCCGCCGATAAAAAGCTTTGATAACTTCCTTTCTGCAATGCCTCATGGAATATATGAACGGCATAATCTGTAGTTCCTCCACCTGGGGCGGCTTTCCAGCCAATTAATCCCGGATAACGGATGCTGCGGATATCCAAGCCATATTTATTAAAGTAATATTCACACCAGCGCTCTCCGGCAAGTTTACTAAAACCGTAAACCGTGTTGGGGTCCATCACGCAATATTGCGGCGTATTATATTGCGGGGAGTGCGGTCCGAAAACCGCGATGCTGCTTGGCCAAAAAACTTTGGCAACATTAAATTCAACCGCAAAATCAAGTACTGATAGCAGACCTGTCATGTTTAAGTCCCAGGCTATTTTGGGTTTTTGTTCGCCTACGGCGGATAGTATGGCTGCCAGCAGGTAAACCTGGGTGGGGCGGTGCTTGTCAAATATATGGTGCAGGTTATCCCTGTCGAGCACATTGGCAATTTCGTGTGGGCCGCTGTTGCGGATGGCGTATGCCGGGCTTTTGATATCCGAAGCTATTACTGCCTCGGCGCCGTGAATATTTCTTAATGCCTTAACCAATTCGGTACCAATTTGACCATTGGCGCCAATTATTAAAATTTTTTCGCTCATGAAATGCCAGTTTACTTGGGCAAAGGTAGAAAAATGGTTGAATTTTTAGAGTTGATTAAGTTGAATATCTGAATGGTTTATTGTGTAAAATAGACACTGGTTATACTTAAACCTGAACTTATTAATCCCACTAAAAAGGTGGATAATATGGTTTATAACATCGAAAAAAAATCGCATATTTGCAGGAATTTTTTATTAATAACAATTTAAACAAACAAATGAAAGTCGCAGTAGTAGGTGCCACAGGATTGGTGGGCACCAAAATGTTGCAGGTCCTTGCGGAGCGCAACTTCCCCGTTACAGAATTAATTCCGG
>JBDUDE010000319.1:0-2040 GCA_040003105.1 Mucilaginibacter sp.
ACCTGGTCGGCGCGCGATTTAAATTTATCGGCATCGTCTTTGGTCCACCAATCGCGCAGTGTACCATCAGCGTCGTACTGGCGGCCCTGGTCGTCAAAACCATGGGTCATTTCGTGGCCGATAACCGAACCGATACCACCGTAGTTAACGGCATCATCTGCCCCAAAATCAAAGAAAGGGAACTGCAATATCCCCGCAGGGAAAGTAATTTCATTATTGTTTGGACTGTATGATGCATTTATCGTCGGCGGTGTCATTCCCCAGCGCGTTTTGTCGACAGGCTTGCCTAACTGACTTACATTGTAATTATAGCGCCATTGCGATATCTTGCGCAGGTTTCCGGCGTAGTCGTCACGGGCAATCTCAAGGCCGTCGTAAGTCTGCCACTTATCGGGGTAGCCAATTTTAACGCTGAAAGCAGCGAGCTTTTTCAACGCGCGTGCTTTTGTTTCGGCACTCATCCAGGTTAAATTTTGAATGCGCTCGCCAAGTGTAACTTTAAGGTTGTTTACCAGTTTCGCCATATACTCTTTGGCGGCAGGCGGAAAGTATTTTTCTACATACAATTGTCCCAGCAATTCTCCCAGGCTGCCATCAACCAAATTCGAGATCCGTTCATCACGCGGGGCCTGTACTTTTTGCCCGCTTAAAGCACTGCTGTAATCAAAGTTCGCCTTAACAAACGGCGAGCTTAGTGAAGACGCAGAACCTTTCAATACGTTCCATTGCAGGTATATCTTCCAGTCGGCAACCGGGATTGCGGCAAGTTGCGCATCCAATGCTTTATAAAAATCGGGCGAAGAGACCAGCACAGAGTCCTGGCCGTTTATTTTCATCAGCGGCATTAGCTGTGACCAGTTAAGGTGAGGTGTTACCTTGCTAAAATCGCCCACGGCAAATTTATTGTAGGTTTTGTTGGGGTCGCGCATGGCAACGCGGCTTAGCTGTGCTTTTGCAATGGCAGTTTCGATAGTAAATATTGTTTCGGCATTTTTTGCGGCGTCGGCATCACTTGCCCCGGTTAGTTTAAATAACGAAATAATGTATTGTTTGTAAGCAACCTGGATTTTTTTGGTTCGGTCATCGTTCTTTAAATAGTTGTCCCTGTCGGGCAGGCTGGTGCCGCCCTGGTTGAAATTTACAACGTTTACTGCAGGGTGTTTGGAGTCTTGCTCTACGCGGAAACCAAACAAGGGGCTACCCACACCGTTGGTACGCTCATAAATGGCTTCTTTAATTACGCCGTCCAGGTCTGAAACTCCGGCAACGCGTTCCAGATCGGGTTTTATCGGGTCGTAGCCGCGTTTTTCAATAGCCAGGCTATCCATTCCGCTTACATACAAATCGCCAATGCGTTGTTTAAGGCCGCCTTTTGGCTGACCGGGTGTTTTGCTGATGGCGTTTAATATCCCCAGCAAACGGTTGGTGTTTTCCTGGTGAAGGATACTGAAGCTACCCCAGCGGGTTTCTTTGGCCGGGATAGCATTGTTTTTTACCCAGTTGCCATCGGCATACTCAAAAAAGTCATCGCCCGGTTTAACCGAGAGGTCCATGTTAGATGGGTCGATATATTTTTTGAGATTTAAGGTTAAATCCGGCGTTTTCGGGTTGTCCTTGTTTTTTGTATGCACCTGGGCGAAAGTGCCGGCCGACAGGCAAAGCAAACCCATCAGCATAAAATGTTTTATGTTTTGTTTCATAATCAGTTACTGAAAAACTAAAGTTAATGAAATATGAAGCAAGGCTGCAAGCCGACAGGGGAGGATGGCTACTTGTTAAACCATTTTATTAAAAAAGAGGAGCGCGCTCTTTTAAGTATTTCCAGTAAAAAACGGTGTAAAGGCAGTGTTTTAGCGGACATTTGGCATTGTTTACAGATTAAACTTTTTAATTGTAAAAATATTGTGGGAATCGGTTGATAGTTCATGGTTCATAGTTCATAGTAGGAAGTAGCAGTAGGAAGTAGCAGTTGCAGGAAGTTCATGATAGAATAAGTAGCAGTAAGTAGTTGCAGTGGCAGGGCAAGAGATAGATGGGGCG
>JBDUDE010000288.1:0-6766 GCA_040003105.1 Mucilaginibacter sp.
AAATGGGAAATAGATTCATTGTGCTATCCTATCCGCCTGGCGCACAAATACTGGGAACTTACCGGCGATGCAACGCCTTTTGATGCGCAATGGAAAGCGGCAATACAGCTAACGCTGAAAACTTTTAAAGAGCAGCAACGAAAAGAAGATGCCGGGCCATACAGCTTTCAACGTAAAACATCGTGGGCTACTGATGGCGTACCCATGAATGGATATGGTTACCCCGTAAAGCCAGTTGGCCTTATCTGTTCGGCATTTCGCCCGAGCGACGATGCCACCTTGTTTATGTATCTGGTGCCATCAAACTTTTTTGCTGTGGTAAGCTTAAAACAGGCTGCCGAAATGGTAAAAAAGATAAGCAATGACGCCCCCCTGGCCAACGAACTGCTGTTACTTGCCGCGGAAGTTGAGGCAGCATTAAAAAAATACGCCACTATAGACCACCCCGACTACGGTAAAATTTACGCCTACGAAGTAAACGGCTATGGCAGCTATAATTTAATGGACGATGCCAATGTACCCAGCTTATTAAGCCTGCCTTACCTCAGTGCAGTTGCCAAGGAGGATGCGGTTTACCAGAATACCCGAAAAATGCTCCTGTCGTTAAACAATCCTTTCTTTTTTAAGGGCAAAGCTGGTGAAGGCATCGGCGGCCCGCACGCAGGGAAAGATATGATATGGCCGCTGGGCATCATCATCCGCGGACTGACGAGCAGTGATGATGAAGAAATAAAAGCCTGTATAGCCATACTGAAAAGCAGCCATGCCGGCACCGGTTTTATGCACGAATCCTTCCATAAGGACGATGCGGCCAATTTTAGCCGTAAGTGGTTTGCATGGGCCAATACATTGTTTGGCGAATTTTTGTGGGAGACTTATAAAACCAAACCAAACCTGCTGGGGTAATGCCTGGCCATCGTGAATTTCGACGACACAAAAAGTTTACAAAGGTTTACACAATTCCTAAATGTAAATCAACACAATTATCTGTTAATCAATTATTTATGTTGACTTAAAAAAAACCGAGGTTTACACTTTTGTATAATACAGCACCAGAACACGCAAACCACTTAAGGGACGCCGGGGAAGCTCTCGTAATTTACTGATGCTCGTCATCACCACAATAGTTTCTGCAGGTGTAGGCAAAGTCTGCAATTACAGGCTAATTACTTCAGCCGCCAACCCAATGCTGGCCGGTAGTGCCAAGTTTACCTGTTTGAGTTGTTATTTTATGCCTGCTATGCGCTGAATGGCAGGCCGTATCTTGTGATAAATGCCTGGCATCCTTTAAGCGTCCTGAAATCATTAAAAAACAGCTAATAAATCATAAATTATTTGCTTTTGTTGAAAGCCTTGTTAAAATATATCTATTAAAATATATCTTAGCTATATTATTAGTTGTTGTGCTATGAGAATTTTGCTGTCGGTGTTATTTTTAGTATTTTTTGGTTACCAGGTAAGGGGCCAGGATGCTAATGACAGCTTGTTGAATGTGTTAAAGTCTGAGATACAGAAAAAGAAAGTTTATGTAAATGAAACGGACAGGCGAATCAGAACACTCAGGGAGAATTTAAGAAACACACCTAAAAATGATTTTACGGCGCAGTATAGCATTTGCAATAAGCTTTACGAGGAGTATAAGGATTTTGTTTTTGACTCGGCTCATGTTTACACCTCTAAGCTGTCGCAGTTAAGCGTATTGATGCATGATGCGCCTAAACAATATGAAAGCAAAATAAAGCTGGGCGCAATTCAACTTGCCTGGGGCATGTTTAAAGAAACTTTTGAATGCATTAACCAGATTAATGTGCATTTACTGCATGACAGCGTTAAACTGAGGTATTACCAGCTAAAATCGAGGGCGTATACTGACCTGTCCTTTTATAATACAGATAAGTTTTACGCCCATGCGAGCCAGGTTGAAGCTATAAAAGCTTTGGATTCGGTTATCCTGCTATCTAAACCCAAGTCTTATGAATGGTACAAGTATTCGGCCGAAAGGTGCACCATAACCGGCCAGAAAGCCGAATCAAGGAAATATTATATCGAGTTATTAAAAAACGACCTGCTTACCGATCATCAACGCGCAATGATAGCTAACGATTTAGCCAATCTCTCCACGGGTGCAGAAAAGAGGCGGCTGGTAACCATGGCTGCCATTTATGATATTCGTTCATCTACCAAAGAAACGCTGGCAATTTTTGCACTCGGCAAGGTGTATTTTGAACAAGGCGACCTCACCAATGCAGAGATACTTTTGCGCGAGGCGCTTGACCAGGCACAATATTACGGCAACAAGCCTCATAAAGTTGAGATAGTAGCTATTTTAACTACGTTGTCGGCTCAAAAACTCATTATTTCTGAAAATGAAAAAAACCGCATATTAACATTCCTGATTTCTATTTTAGGCGTAGCTATAGTTGGCACTGTAATAATTTCGATTATTGTTTATGTACGCTTAAAAAGAGTAAGGCTTAGGGAGATTATTGTTAAGGAGAAAAACAAACACCTTGATAAAATCAATAAAAAGCTTTTAGAAGACACCCACATTAAGGAGGAATATATAGGCTATTTTTTCGAAGTAATTTCGGGCTATATCCTTAAGCTCGAGAAGATAAAACGGAACACCGAACGAAAGATCAAAATAAAAAGTTATGAAGAACTGCTGCACCTGGCCAACGAGATTGATATTAAATACGAGAGAGATGTGCTGTTTCATACTTTTGATAGTATATTTCTGAAGCTGTTCCCTAATTTTATTACCGCGTTTAACGCACTCCTAAAACCTGAGGACCAGATTTGGCCGAAAGACAATGAGGTTTTGAACACCAACCTGCGCATATTTGCTTTGATGCGACTGGGCATTAAAGACAACCAAACCATAGCTAATATTTTAGAGAGTGCGGTAAGTACCATCTACACTTATAAAATTCGCATCAAGTCGAAGGCGCTTGTTCAGGGCGACGAGTTCGAAAACAAGATTATGGAAATCAAATTCGTTGATATTAGTAACATGGACCTCCAGCCTGTTTAGCGGCATATGCGATAATCAAACCGTTTTCCTGGGCCTCTATATCAATTTTTTTCAATAATCAGTTAGATTTTCCTGAGATTTTTTGACTGATGTTTGATTGTAAGTATCTAATAATAAAGCTATTAATCATTGTGCTGGTTGGATTTTTTTTCTACTTTCTAAAAACATAGATTGATTGCCCCCCGCTATATACAACTTTGTATTGTATCCAATTATTTACACAAGTACGTATGAAAGTTTTGACCTGCGTCACATCACCAGGTAGAATGCCGGTGATAACCGATTACAAGTATTAAGTTTTTTTTTCAGGCGATTTTTTTACGCGTATGACAAAGCACCAAACAGCTTTGCCCGGGTTCCTTATTGCCTGATTGTACTGTCAACAATAAGCTACCAATTTAATAAAAACGATAATTAACCAAGTTCCAACCTAAAAAGCAGCCTATGATGAAAAGCCGCTAACACGATTCACACCCAAAAAACCAAACTCTTTATTCTTTTAATGACTAATTAAGAACCAATTTATGAAACAGAAATTACCAACTAAAATTTCTATTATTTACAAGCCCCGGGTTTACCTGGGCATTCTGGCGCTGTTATTTGTTTGCAGTTTAAGTTTTGCTAAAACCTTAAATGTTGCTTCAAATAATGTGGCATTAACAGCCGGTAATATTGTCCCGGAAAATGCTTCGGTTATAACCGGCAAGGTTACCGACCAAACGGATGGTACAGCATTGGCGGGCGTAACAGTAACCGTAAAGGGAATACGTTTGTCGGCAGTAACCGATGTAAACGGTAAGTTCTCCATCTCAGCCGAAAGTAACGCCACACTGGTGTTTTCGTTTGTTGGCTACGAATCCGTTGAGATGCCCGTAAACGGGCAAGCCGTTTTAAATGTCAGCATGAAACCTAACTCCACAAACTTAAACGAAGTTGTAGTGGTAGGTTACGGCAGTCAAAAGAAAATATCGTTAACCGGCGCAGTCGATAAGGTATCGGGTGCTACTGCTGTAGACGGGCGCCCTGTTATAAACACAACCCAGGCCCTTGAAGGCGAGTCGCCAAACCTTATTATCCAGCAACGCGGTTGGGTGCCTAACGGCGGATCTTTTAACATCAACATCAGGGGATCAGGTACTACGGGTAATAACGACCCTTTGGTAGTAATTGATGGCGTTATTGCTAACGGCCTTGGCGTACTTGGCACCATAAATCCAAGCGATATTGATAATATCTCCATTTTAAAAGATGCCGGGTCAGCTGCTATTTACGGCTCCCGCTCGGCCAACGGGGTAATATTGATCACCACAAAAAAAGGAAAAATTGGAACAAAACCAACAGTAACTTATAGCGGTATTTATGGCAGCCAGGACCCGATGATTCAAATACACCCGGTAAGCGCTTATCAAAATGCGCTGGATAAAAACCTGTCGTTAGCCAACTCAGGCGCTCCGCCTCAATACAGCGATGCCCAATTGGCGGCCATTCAAACAGCCGGCGACGGTAGCTGGCGGCTGGAAACAATATTGCATAATGCGCCGCAAACTAATCAAAATTTCAGCGTAAGTGGCGGTTCGCCGACCAGTACTTATTACCTGTCGGCGGGGTATTTTAACCAGCAGAGTAATTTAGAAAAGAGCACCTCAGTGGGCGCCTACGGGATAAAACGGTACAATTTCCGCATAAATCAAACAGCTATTTTAGGCAACTTTAATACCGCCTGGAATATTGCGTACATAAAAACCCAGATAAAAGAACCCGTGGTGGGCGACCCAAGCGGTTTAATAGGCGACGTTTTTCGCGCGCCTTTGACTGAGAATTTCCAGGATGCCCAGGGCCGTTACATAACAGGTTTTGTAACTTACAACCCGCTGGATGTTTTGCGCAATGGCGGCTACAGGTTTGCCAATAACGATGAAATTAACGGAAGTTTTAACCTTGGATATAATATAACGCGCGATTTAAAAATAAGGGGCACATTTGGTGGCATTGTAACTGCAAATACGCAATTGCAAAGGCAGGTTGATTTAAAATTCTACCCAACAGGCGAAACCAACTCCAACAAAACGGTTCAAAACAACAATAGTAAAGCGCTCAATACAAACACCAATGTTGTTATTGAATATGCAAAAAAAATGCATAAGCACGAGTTTAGTATTTTGGCGGGTGTTGAAAATGAATCATACATTTATGAAGCCAACGCTGTTCAAAAGAATTTGACCGACTCGCTTTTAGGTGTTCCCACAACAGGAACGATAGTTGACCCTAATTCTTCGTATAACTCCATCTCGAACACAAATGAATTTAGTATTAATTCGTTTTTTAGCAAGGCGACGTACGCTTTTGATAATAAGTACTTTTTCGAGGCAACTTTCAGGGCCGATGGATCATCAAAGTTCCCTGCAAACAAACGCTGGGGCTATTTCCCTTCAATAAGCGGCGCATGGCGGCTTACCGAAGAAAAATTCATGAGCAGCTATAAGCAAAATATAGGCGACCTGAAACTGCGGGCCAACTACGGTACATTAGGTAACCAGAACGTAAACCCTTACCAGTTTTTATCAACCTATAACACCAATACCAACGTTTACGCTTTCGGTAATACGGCTATTGCCGGGGCTACCCGTAACTTAGCTAACCTGGGGCTAACCTGGGAAAAGGCCGCGACATTTGATTTGGGCCTTGACGGTGATTTACTTGGCGGTCGGTTAAATTTTGGTTTTGACTACTTCAACAAAATCACGAGTGACATACTTGCACCAAGACAGGACGTTCCAACTTTCTTTGGATCCGGTTTCCCTTCATACAACGTCTCAAAAGTACAGGTAAGGGGCTGGGAGGCTAAAGTAACCTATTCAACTCGTGGCGTTCTTCATCAGAGTTTTTCATTTAACATCGCCAACTCTACCAGCAAACTGCTTGCTTACAGCTTTGGCCAAACCGAGAACGTATTTCAACGAGAGGAGTTTGAGTTTGTACGCAGGGTAGGCGAGCCGATAACTGTTTACCAGGGATACAAAGTTGCCGGGATTTACCAAACACAGGAGCAGGTGAACACGCTGCCGAGATTTGCACAGTATACTTCGGGCCTGGCCCCCGGCGATTTATATTTTGTTGATAAAAATCATGATGGCGTAATTGATACTAAAGATAAGTTCGTTTTAGGCGATCCCTTCCCGCACCTCACTTTCGGTTTCAATTACACCGCAAGTTACAAAGGGTTCGACATAGGCATATTTATACAGGGAGTGCTGAAAAGGGTTGAGTTAATAAGGGGCGAATTAATTGAGCCTTATCACTTTACCAATTATGGCGGCACAGTGTACCAAAGCTCTAGCGATTTTTGGACGCCGTCAAACACCGATGCCAAATATCCGCGCATAGCTGAACATGGTACAGTTGCTAACAATAACGACTACCGCACAGGCTCCGACATGTATTTGTTTAACACTGCCTATGGCAGGCTCAAGAACCTGCAGATAGGGTACACTTTCCCTTCGGCCTTATTAACAAGGGTGGGCGTAAAAAGAGCAAGGCTGTACGTTACGGGACAAAATCTGATAACCGTTTCACCATTGAAGTTTGCTGATCCCGAGGGAACAGAATTCGGCAATAACCTGGACAATACCTCGGGCGCCAACAGCCCCAGAGCGTATACTACGCCCAGGTTTTATGGTATGGGTTTAGATTTAACTTTTTAACAATTTAATTTAAAATATTATGCGTTTAAGA
>JBDUDE010000825.1:0-2039 GCA_040003105.1 Mucilaginibacter sp.
AATTCGCGTATTTATATGCGCTCGCTGGCAACCCGGCAGGCGAACCTTGCGCTGTCGAAGCATGTGCAGGAAAGTATCGATATTTGCAAAGCTGCCGGTTACGACCTGATTATTGTTGAAACTTCGGGTATCGGGCAATCAGACACCATGATTACCGACTATTGCGACCTTTCGCTTTACGTAATGACGCCGGAGTTTGGCGCAGCTACCCAGCTGGAAAAAATCGACATGCTTGATTTTGCAGACCTGGTAGCCTTGAACAAATTCGACAAACGGGGCGCATTGGATGCCATACGAGATGTGCGCAAGCAATACAAGCGCAACCACATGCTGTTCCACGCAAAGGACGATGAAATACCCGTTTACGGCACTATGGCCTCGCAGTTTAACGACCCGGGAATGAACACCCTGTTTACGGCATTGATGAAGGCGATTAAAACAAAAACCGGTGTTGATTTAATTGGAACGCATGCCGCTGTTGAACATGAAGGCGAATCGGAAAAGATATACATTATACCACCTGACCGGAACCGTTACCTTGCCGAAATTGCAGAAAGCAGCAATGCGTATAAGGAATGGGTGAATGAACAATGCAAAATTGCGCAGCAATTGTATCAACTGGATGGCGTATTAAAAACGCTTGGCGAACACACCCCTAGCCCCTCTCAAGAGGGGAACAGCGCACCCGTGGGCGAGGAAGCGTCATCAGTTTTAAGGGACATCAAATCCCACCTTGAAGACCAACTGCACGGCGACTGCAAGCGCCTGTTGCGCGAATGGCCGGAAACCGTGGCCACATACAAGGCCGAAAATTTTATTTATAAAGTGCGGGACAAAGAGATAAAACAACCGCTTTATTATACATCGCTATCGCAACTGAAAATACCCAAGATATCATTACCAAAATACGAAGCCTGGGGCGATATTTTACGTTGGTTGCTTACCGAGAATTTGCCAGGTGAATTCCCGTATGCTGCGGGTGTATTCCCGTTAAAACGCGAAGGGGAAGATCCAACCCGCATGTTTGCTGGTGAGGGTGGCCCGGAGCGTACCAATAAGCGTTTCCACTATGTATCCTACGGTCAGCCGGCACACCGTTTATCAACAGCGTTTGACTCAGTCACCCTTTACGGTGAAGACCCGCATATACGCCCCGATATTTATGGCAAAATAGGAAACTCGGGCGTAAGCATTGCGACACTTGACGATGCCAAAAAGCTTTACTCCGGTTTTGACTTGTGCAGCCCGTCAACCTCCGTATCCATGACCATAAATGGCCCTGCGCCAATGCTGCTCGGCTTTTTTATGAATGCCGCTATCGACCAGCAATGCGAGAAGTATATTAAAGAACATAAGCTGGAACATTTAGTTGAGGCGAAGTATAAAGAAGTTTATGATGACCGAGGGATAGACAGGCCCATGTATCAGGGCCTCACCCCAGCCCTCTCCAAAGGAGAGGGAGCAAAAAAGTTTGGTTACGAAACAGGTGATTCTAAAATTTGGGAGTTATTAAAAGCTAATTCAAGGGAGAATAGAAAAAATCTTACAGAATCTGAAAATATTTTGTGGCAACTGTTAAGAAACAATCAAACCGGGTACAAGATAAGACGGCAGCATGCCATTGACGGTTATATTGCTGACTTTGTTTGTTTACCTAAAGGCCTGGTGATTGAAGTAGATGGTGGGTATCATTTTTTGATGAAAGAAGAAGACGAGGTACGCACCCGCGTTCTAAATGGTGAGGGATTTGAGGTAATTCGATTCACAAATGAAGAGGTAATTGATGATGCACAAAAAGTAGTTCGGAGTATAAAAGATACGTTGGAAAGACAGGCGGACAGGGTGTTACTATCAGCTTCATCCTCGCCTCACCCTGCCCTCTCCAAAGGAGAGGGTTCTGAAGATGCCACGACCGCGAGCGAAGCTAAAGTCCTCTCCTTTGGAGAGGATTTAGGTGAGGCGAGAATGCTGCCTAAGGGTAACGACGGCCTCGGCCTCATGCTCCTCGGCCTAACCGGCGACCAGGTACTGCCGTCCGA
>JBDUDE010000742.1:0-6749 GCA_040003105.1 Mucilaginibacter sp.
TGCTGGTCGAAACGTACCGAAAGCGATTTGTATTCGCCCCCTTCCGGCGGTAATTTATTAAACTTAAGCAGGCGGTTACGCCTGCTTAATCTAAAATCGCCGGGGTTAAAAATATACTCCCGGTTACCGTCATTCATTATCACCGTGCCCGATACCTGGTAGCTGAATACATACTCAGGGATAAACTGCTCCCCTTCCCTGCTGCGGGCGGCGTAGCACGAGAGGGCTATAGGCGATGGTTTTTTATTGAGTTGTGGCATTACGTTAGTTTATTATTTCTTCGCACCAAAAAACGACCTGCCCATTTCTGATTGCGTAAAATCCACCGCGTCATCAGCATCAGTTGATGTGGTTACCGGCAGCCATTTTTCCATTTCCTCATCCCGCAATACATTAGCTTGTTTCACCATGTTGATGGCTTCGCTGCCCAGTACCAGGTGCAGGGGTGGTTCCGGGTTGCCGGCCAGTGCTATCAGCACTTTTGCTGCTTTATCCGGGTCGCCCATGGGGATAAAGTTACCGCTTTTAAACATTTCAAGGCGTATGCCAACGGTTTTTTCATAGCCATCTATCGCAGGCGCACTGTCCATTGCCCCCAGTAAATCGGTCCGCAAGCCGCCCGGCTCAACACTGGTTACCAATATACCCAGCGGTTTAACCTCTTTGGCCAATGCCTCAGTAAAACCACCCAAACCAAATTTTGCGGCCTGGTATATGGTGAGGCCGGGGTTACCCACCCGGCCACCGATCGAGCTGATCTGTAATATCCGGCCCGAACCTTGCTTACGCATATAAGGCAATACTGCCCGGGTAATTGCTATCGGTGCATACAAATTGGTATCCAATTGGCTGCGTACCTGCTCTTCGCTATAAGCTTCGGCTGCGCCTACGATGCCAATCCCGGCGTTATTAACCAGCACGTCTATCCGGCCAAATTTTTTGATTGTATTTTCAACTGCGGCAATTACCAGCTCCGGGTTGATGACATCTAATTTTAGCGGGTAAATTTTATCCGGGTACTTTTCAACGAGATCGTTTAACTGCTCCGGGTTACGGGCTGTGGCGGCTACAAAATCGCCACCAGCTAATACTGCTGCTGTAAGGCTGCGTCCCAATCCGCGGGAAGCGCCCGTTATAAACCATACTTTCGACATAATTTTTAATTTTAGTCAAAGGTCGGGGGAATTGAATAGGGCTGCTTTGTTAAAACGTTCAAGTTACTTTGTTGAAAGGTGCACGGTTGTAGCCTGCTCTATACCGATAGCTATCAGTACTCCCCCGGTTGGGGAGACTTTAGCTTCGCTCTTTTTTAAGTCGTCGCCAGGCTGCTTACCTTATCATACCAGCGTCATAAATCGTCATTTTAGTAAATTTAGTTGACCAATTTAGTCAACTAAGTTTACCTTTACATCGTTAAATCTGAAGAAATGAAAACGATAAATCAAACCATCAACTTAGTGACTAAATTAGTTCTTACGTCACTTCTTCTTGTGTTGGGGCTGAATTCTGCATCCGCACAAAATGATTGGAAACTGAGTACTGAAAAAGACGGTATAAAAATATACACCAGCATATTGCCCGACTCAAAGATCAAAGCTATTAAGGTAGAGGCGAACTTCGATACAACCCCATCCCAACTGGTTGCCATTGTTATGGACGTTAACACCGCCCCGGATTGGGTATATCACGTAAAGTCGGCCAAACTGGTTAAGCAAGTGTCGCCTACAGAGCTTTACTATTATTCGGAAGTTAGTTTACCCTGGCCTGTAGCAAACCGGGATTTTGTGGCTCATTTAACGGTTACCCGGGACCCGGGTACAAAAGTAGTGACGATTGATGGGCCGGCAGTACCGGGCGTTGTTCCAATAAAAAAAGGTATTGTTAGGATCGACAATTCCATCGGAAAATGGGTTATCACACCGCTGGGACAAAACCAGGTACATGTTGAATATTCTATACACGTAGACCCCGGAGGCGCCCTTCCTGCCTGGCTGGTTAATATTTTTGCTACAGATGCCCCAATGAAAATTTTTAAGAGCCTGAAAGTTCAATTGACAAAGCCTGATTACAAGAACACAGTCTTCGCGTTTGCAAAAAATTAAGCGGAAGCGCTTTTGCTTTTAACGTTCTATACTAACGATCCTGTTTAACCAAAGCAGGATCGCTTGTATATAAAGGAATCTACCCTAATCTCATCTTAAAGTCACTGCATCGCCGCAGCGTCACAATACGGTAAAAAGTAATTTTTTTGGTAAACTAAGTTGACCAATATTAGTCAACTTAGTTTACCTTTGTGCCATCAAATCAGTAGTCATGAAAGCGCCATACATCAACGTCGACCAAACACTATCAGGCATCACCAGTGTGATAATCACCAGTGCCAAGAGCCTTAAATTGAATAAGGTTTTTTTCGCGTCTAATTTTTCAACCTACAAGGTTGGGCATTACCTGCTTCCGCTGGTTAAACAAATTATCAAAGACAATTTCATGGGTGCAGATTTAGAGATAGGGATACTGCTGATTTTCCTGAAGGACTATTTTTCATCTGCCGCTAATGCTGTTACGAATAATGCTGTCACTAACCTGTTCAAAAAATCTAACGGCAGCGAAAGAAACATCACGGTATCAGCTTCTGAAATAATTTACGATCATCCACAAGCTGCCTGAGGCTTCCATATATTTTAATAACATGAAAACGCACCATTTTTACAACATAATTAAAAGCACGCTGATACTCCTGCTCCTAACGTTATCAACCACGTTGATGGCTCAGCAAACAATCATTAAAGGAGTAGTCACAGATATCCGCACCCAGGAAACTATGCCGGCAGTAAGCATTTCATTTGATGGTACCAGCATCGGCGGTAGTACGGACGTTAAGGGCAATTACAAAATTAGCACCGACGGAAATTATAACCGCATCAAGGTTACCTTTATAGGTTATAAAACCTTTTATAAGGATATTACCCCCGGCACCGCACAAACTATAAACATCGCTTTAGCTGAAGACAGGACAACGTTGAGTGAGGTAGTTGTAAAAAGCGGTAAAAAAACCAGGTATACCAATAAGAATAATCCCGCTGTGGAACTGATCCGCAAAGTGATTGCCCACAAGGATCAAAACAGGCTGGAAAATTTCGATTACGCCGAATATCAGCAATACGAAAGAATGATATTTTCGTTGAGTGATCTTTCTGAAAAGTTTAAACAGAAACGGATATTTAAGAATTATCAATTCTTGTTTATGGAACAAGACTCAGATGCCATCGGCGGCAAAAATCTGCTGCCGATGTACATGGAAGAAAAACTTTCGGACAACTACTTCCGCAAATCGCCGTATGTTAAAAAGCAAGTGATCCAGGCCAACAAGCAGGTTAAGTACGATGAGAACTTTATAGATAACGAAGGGCTTAAAGCATACTTTAACCGCATGTATATGGATATTGAGATCTACGATAATAATATTCCGTTATTGGGTAACCAGTTGCTGAGCCCGATTGCCAATGGCGCACCTTCGTTCTACAAATTCTTTATTACCGATACCGTAAAAGATGTGAGCCCTCAATTGATTGAGCTGAGTTTTACCCCACGTAATACTACCGACATGCTTTTTACCGGTAAGATATACATTACTATGGATGGCAACTACGCTGTACAAAAAGCGGTGTTGTCGGTAAATAAACACATCAACCTCAACTTTGTACGCCAGATGCAAACCACTCTTTCTTTTGAAAAAACAGAAGGCGGACGCTACCGTTTGAGCCAGAGCGATTTGAAAATGGACTTTGGGCTGAACAAAAACAAAGGCGGGGGCGTGTACGGCGAGCGTGTGGTGATCATCAATAACTTTGCGGTTAACAAACCACGCCCTAACGAGACTTATTCCGGTCCGGCGCAAATGATCGCCTTCAATGCGACTGAAAAAGGGGATGAATTCTGGAAGGCTAATCGCCCCGATACCCTGAAAAAGGGACAAGCAGATATTTACAAAAATATCGACAGCCTGCAAACCATCCCTTCGTTTAAACGGACGATGAAGCTGATCACCCTTTTTGTTGCAGGGTACGATAATTTAGGGCCTTTTGAAATAGGGCCGGTAAATACGTTTTACAATTTTAACCCGGTAGAAGGTTTCAGGCTGCGGTTGGGCGGACGTACAACCACCGAACTGAGCAAACGGTATTACTTTGAGACCTACGGTGCATACGGTTTTAAGGATGAAAAATTTAAATATTTTTTCAGTGGCACTTACTCCCTGAATAATAAATCGATCTATTCTTTTCCGCAGGAATATGTAAGGGCCAGCGTACAGCGCGACACCAAGATACCGGGCCAGGAGCTTCAGTTTGTACAGGAGGATAATTTCCTGCTGTCATTTAAGCGTGGCGACCATGGCATCTATACTTACAACGATATCTTTAGGTTGGATTATGTACATGAGTATTTAAACCACTTCTCTTACAAGTTTGAACTAAAGGCCTGGAACCAGGCGCCAACAGGATCGTTATATTTTCAGAATATTATTGCGGGGCAGCCAAATACTGTAAACAGCCTGCAAACCACCGAATTATCAATGGAACTGCGGTACGCACCTCATGAAAAGTTTTACCAGGGTAAATTATACCGCACCCCGATTCCTGACAAGTACCCAATATTTACCCTGCGTTACCAGGAAGGCATCAAAGGATTTCTGAAGGGCGATTACAATTACCAGAACGTTACCGGTAACGTCACCAAACGCTTTTATCTTTCGCAACTGGGTTTCGCAGATGTTTCGGCAGAGGGTGGTTATATCTTTAATAAGCTGCCCTTTCCATTACTGGATATCCAGCATGCCAACCAGAGCTATGCCTTGCAGCTGCAATCATTCAACCTGATGAATTACCAGGAATTTGTTAGTGACCACTATGCCAGCATCAATATTGATCAGCATTTTAACGGGTTCTTTTTTAACAAGGTGCCATTGATAAAATCGTTGAAGTTAAGGGAAGTAGTATCATTCAAATCGGTATGGGGCGGCGTAAGGCAGGAAAACAACCCCGCTAATGATCCCTCCTTATTGCAATATCCTATTGGGAGCAGTGGCAAGCCAATAACTTATGCGCTAAACAGTGGCCCTTATATGGAAGCCAGTGCGGGTATCGAGAATATTTTTAAGCTGTTGCGTTTAGACCTGGTTAGAAGGCTTTCTTACCTTGATCACCCTGATGCACCAAAATGGGGTGTAAGGGCTTTTGTTAGATTCCAATTCTGATCATGTTAAATTTTATGTATAATTTAATTGGATAAAAATCGTTAAACTTGTAAACCTGGTTGACTTTATTGGTCAGCCCGGTTTAATAAATTGATAAACTAAAATATTGTAAAGGCCTATTGTTAATACCTACTTAAATATTAATATTAAGATCATGTTAAACGAGGAAGCAACCAGGATGACAAGCAGGTTATTATACCTTTTGAAACGACTTTCGGATGAATGGTATTGCACAAAGCTTTGCCATGCTAACCTGGAAGGTTTTAATAACTCGCACATCCCATTGTTTATGAGCATAGGTACCACAGGTATTTCCAATAGTAAGCTGGCGGCAAATTTGAGTATTACCAAACAAGCGGCCAGCAAAGTGATTAAAGAGTTGGAAGAGCTGAACCTGGTAAAGAGTGAAAAATGCAGTACTGACGGGCGTTCGATGATGTTATATTTAACAGATGACGGGATCCGCTTTTATGAGCATATTAAAGTTCAAATGACGCAATTGGAGCATGAATATAAGAAAGTAGTTGGCGCCAAAAACTATGAGACCGCCATCAATGTGATGCTGAAACTTGTTGAGTACCACGAACACCTGAACAAAGCGGTGCTAAATTGATAACATCTTTAAGAAGTTTTTTCACCCCGCCCAAGCATTTTGCACTCGCCCATTGAACTGTCGACACTTAAACCCATTATCGTCGGTTTCGTGAGCGTGGACGCTAACAACCATGATTCAAGCGTGGACGCTTGGAACGGGCGGACAAGAACACATTCTGATTTGTTTTAATGCCATCTTGCTTGAAAAGGGATGAAATTTTAGATTTGGCAACTTTTAAAAAATTGCCAAATCCATTCATAAGTACTAAAAATAACACCCCCTACTCTTCGCATACGCCTCAATCTTACTCCCCGCATCGGCATCCAGCAAAATTTCACAATTAGGATGCAACTGCACTACCGAGGCCGGGATGTCAGTTGTTACCGGGCCAAGAATAGCCTGCTCAATAATATCGGCTTTGTGTGCGCCTTTGGCTATCAGTATTAATTTGCGGGTGTGCATTATATTTTTTACACCCCGGGTAAGGCCGCCTAAAACGGTTTCGGGCGGCACCTGGGTTTCGCGGCGCACACGAGCCTCGAAGTCGGGGTCCATTGGCGATACCCATGTTTCGCTTTCAAAAGGGGTGCCAGGCTGGTTAATGCCGATGTGGCCGTTGCTTCCGATGCCCAGCATTTGTAAATCAGCCCCGCCGCGTTCGGCAAGGCGTTTTTCGAACAATACACTTTCCGCCTCAAAGTCGTCGGACAAGGTAGGTGGCATGATGAAATTTTCGTCAGGTATGCCCAACGGACCGGCAATCTGGTTCAATATCATGGTATAGCAACTGCCTGCGTATTCGCGTTCAAGGTTGGTGAGCTCATCTACATTAAACAGCGTAATGCCCGATACATCAAAAGGATATTGCTTAAAAATTTCAGACACAATGCGGTGCATGCC
>JBDUDE010000432.1:0-6745 GCA_040003105.1 Mucilaginibacter sp.
CAGTGCACGTACCGACGCAGCAAATTCGTCACCAGATGGATTATCAGTTAAAAAATGTTTAGCCCTGATGCCGCTTTTTTGTTTCGATTCGAAATTAAATACCATTTTGCCCATCATCATCCCGTCCCAGCCGGCCTGGCTCAGCATAACTTCTTCCTTCTGTTTATTAAGTATTACCATTGGGGCGTTCATTATTTTACGGTTATGCCCGCTAATTATAACATCGATATGTTCAGACTGCCGCGCGAGTTTTTTATTGTCGGGCGTGTTGCCTTCGTTTTTGTAACCTAAATGCGATAGGCAAATTACCAGGTCACAATTTTCCTGTATTTTAAGCACCCTGGCTATTTGATTGGCACAAGCAAATGCATCTTTATATATAATACCTTTAACGGGTTGCCCAACGCCTGTAATGCCAACCTTGAATTTGCCGGTATGGACAATAGCATATGGTTTTATCAAATCGCCTAAAACCGCGTCAAATTGGTAATTGCAATTTACCATAGCAAATTTCATGGTTGATATAAGTGCGGCAAGGCTTTCTTGTCCCAACGCAAGCTCATGGTTGCCTGGTGTGGCGGCGCAATAGCCCATGCTGTTCATTGTCCGTATCATTTCTTTATGCTGACTTGTGTTGCTGGCACTATTTAAAAAATCGCCGGCATCCACCAAAAGTCCCGACGTATCCTGATCCTCCAGCAGTTTTTTAATTAGCTGTAAGCCGCCAGCTTTATTATACCCGGCGTCGATTTTACCATGCAGGTCATTAGTATTATAAATAGTAACTGCGCGATCGCCCGAATAGATGGTATTAATATGCTTACTTACTGACGCAATAGATGCAAGCGGCTTATTTAAAGCGGCTATTCCGGCAATGCCCGCTACCTGGTTTAAGAATAATCTGCGTGGGTTTTCCATATAATAAGTTTGGTGTGATAAATATATATATTAATTGAATATAAATAAATTTTTTCACCGACTTTTTAATTTTACAACGTGTTGTTGTAAAGAGAATTAACAAAAAATTAATTTGGGATTTATCGCTTAAATTCGAAAATAATATCTTAATATTGATTCATATTAATCACAATTTTTAAAACTTAATACCTTTTTACTTATGGATGTCGATCTTGGCTTTATGTTTGCCTTCGCGGGCAATTTTGCTGTCCGCGGTTTTGCATTTTGTAGCGGACAAATATTAGCTATCTCGCAAAACACTGCTTTATTCTCGATTTTGGGTACAACTTATGGTGGTAACGGCCAAACTACATTTGCCCTCCCCGATTTGCGGGGCCGTGCGCCAATAAGCGTTGGCCAGGGCCCAGGCTTATCAAATTACAGCCTTGGCCAGGTTAGCGGCAACGAAACTGCTACGCTTGCCACCAGCAATTTACCTGCACACAACCACCCGCTAATGGTGAGCAATACACCGGGCACAACAGGTATACCTGCAAATAATACAGTGTTTGCCAGGGGGCCGGCGTCGGGGGCGGGACCTAATGCTACAGTTGCAAAAAACTATACAACGTCCTCACCAGATACTGCGATAGCGTCAACATCAATTGGTTCGATTGGCGGCGGGCAACCATTATCAATTTTGTCGCCAACTTTAACTATTAGCTGGTTGATAGCGCTTGAGGGTATTTTCCCAAGCAGGAACTAACATTTAGCAAAGGCTTTTAAAGCCTGTATCGTAATGAAAAGTATAAAACATCAATACAAAAAATATACAAACCTGTTGGAATCAGGCCTGCCCGGGTTTTAACGAAGCCGAAAAAAGATATAACCGGTTGGTGAGCATATTTATGTATCCAAGCCTATTATCAATATGAACAAAATATTTACCAAAGCCTTTTACGCAGTTGCTGTAATTGCTTTTTTTTTGACGGCTGCTTTGCCGGCCAGCGCTCAAATCCCGTTTAACAATACCACTGTTGAAACCGGTGGTTTATATAGTGCTTTAGCAAAAGATGCGAGCAATAACATATATGTTATACGGGTAACCTATGGCAGCGGCGGCACCAGCGGCGAAGTTGTAAAATACACCGGAGCCACGGCAACAGTTATTTACACGGGACTGCACGAGGGCGACGATACAGGACCGGGCGGCGACCTTCCGTGGGGGCTTGCTGTAACCAGCAATGGCGATGTGTACGTGTCTACAGATTTTGCTGCCTATAGCGGCGCCATTGTTAAACTAACCCGTAGCGGAAGCACTTATACCCCTTCAAACTTTCAAACGGGTGCATATTATACAGCCCTTGCAGTTGACGCTGCCAATAATATATACGCAACGCAATATGATGGCGCCACCCATTATGCAATTTATAAATATGCTGCCAATAGCGCCAATGGTGCTGCGGGGGTAAAGTTATATGGGAATTTAAAACAAGGCGCCGGGTATTCATACCCAACCGGCCTTGCTGTGGCTGCTAACGGCGATATATACGTAACCGATGCGTTTGCGCAGGATCCGGCATTACCTGCCGACGGCGGGCATGTTTATAAATTAACTGCGGCTTCAAACTTTGCTACAGCTGTTACGGTATCAACAGGCCACTATGCAACTGCGCTGGCCTTAGATGCGGCCGGCAATTTATACACCTCAGAAAATACCGGCAACAACCTTAGTGGCTATAAATTATTAAAATACACAAACGGGGGCGGCACGCCTGCGGTGGCATATTCGCCAATGCATACCAATGGCATATACTATCCGTTTGGCATTGCGCCAATATCTGCCATCAAAGTTTATGCAATTGATGGGGACGATGGAACAACGGGCGGCTCGCTCTATAACCTGGCGTCGTCAAACGTAGCGACATTGTCGGTTTTAAAATTCGTTCCTGCTGCTACTTTTACGCTTGTATCTGGTCCCGATTATAGAGATTATACCACTACGGTGCCTTATCCAACATCAAGTGTTAAAGTAGTGGCAACAGCAACGGATGCAAATGCATCTATAAAGGTAAATGGCGTTGCTGTAGTGAGTGGCGTAGCTTCGGCTTCAATACCTTTAAACGTTGGCGCAAATGTAATTAATACGGTAGTAACTGCCCAGGACGGCATAACGATTAAAACTTACAGTATTACTGTAACCCGTACCGCGCCATCTACCAACGCAATCCTGTCTTCGATAAAAACAACACCTACCACAACGGCAACATTAGTATCTGGTCCCGACTATAGAGATTACACAACAAGCGTAGCTTATGCAACCAACTCAATCACCGTAACAGTGGTGCCGCAGGACGCAACCGCCAAGGTAACAATAAACGGGGCGGCCGTTGCTTCGGGGGTCGCATCATCTCCTATCCCACTAGCTGTTGGTGATAATGCAGTTACCATTGTTTCGACCGCCGAGGACGGAATAACCAAAAAAACATATGCTTATAAAATAACCCGTGCTAAACCCGACAACGCCGTCCTTTCCGCGTTATCAACAACGCCGGCAGTAACGTTTACCGTAGTAGCAGGCCCCGATTACCGTGACTATACCGGAAACGTTTCAAATGCAACCACATCTGTTACCGTAAAGGCAACTGCGCAAGATGCGTTAGCCACAATAAAAACAAACGGGCAGGCTGTTGCCTCGGGGGTAGCATCACCTTCTATTCCGCTAAGCGTTGGCTCTAATTCTATTACTGTAGTAGTAACAGCGCAGGACGGGATAACAACAAAAACATATAGCATGAACATAACGCGGCAGCCGCCCGGGGGGATTGCATTAAACTACGCGGAACGGGCATCGCCAATAAATAACACCGACATTGTGGTTCATCAAAACCTTTCGCCAAACGGAGATGGCAAAAGTGATGCACTGATTATTGAAGGAATAACGAGCCACCCTGAAAATAAACTACAGATAATAAGCCGTAGTGGAAACCTGGTGTACGAGGCGAAAGGCTATGACAACGCGACAAAAGTATTCGATGGACACGCTAACAATGGTAAGCTGCAACAGCCCGGCACTTATTTCTACTCTTTAGAATATAAAGATGGAAAAGAGACAAAGCATAAAACGGGTTTCATTGTATTGAAGTATTAGGGATAGTGATTAGTTAATTGGAGATTGGGGAAGACGTTTTTCCTGATCTCTAATTAACTTGTTATTTTTGGCCATGCTAATTGTCCAGCTTACCGGTTTATCAGGGTCGGGTAAAACAACCTTATCACAATATGTAAAACAAAAACTGGGTGACGAAAACCTGTCAGTTGAAATAATTGACGGCGACACCTACCGTAAAACACTTTGTGCCGATTTAGGGTTTTCAAAAGCAGATCGCTGCGAAAATATTCGCCGCTTAGGGCAGGCAGCGTTTTCATTTACTGGCATCCGCGATGTGGTAATTATTGCGGCCATTAACCCTTTTGAGGAAGTGCGTGAAGCGCTTATAAAAAAATATGGTGTTAAAACAGTTTGGATAAACTGCAATATCGATGTTTTGATTAAGCGCGATACCAAAGGCCTTTATAAACGGGCACTACTACCCGAAAACCACCCCGATAAGGTGAATAACCTCACAGGGGTTAATGACGATTACGACCAGCCGCTTAACTGCGACCTGGTGATAAACACCCATTCCGAAACCACCGAACTCTCGGGCGATGCGCTTTGCAATTTCATTTTGGCAAATATCAATAAGTAAAAGATACCGCTACACGCCCGAAAGGTCGTAAGTAAAATATTGAACAAACCTTGGTTTTGTTGATGTATTGGTACTGCTGCCATGTGGCAGGGCGTGGTGCCATATTATAAAATCGCCGGCATTTGCGCCAACAGGAATGCAGCCAAGGTCGTACAAATTTTGCCTATATGGGTCTGTGCCTTCCGGCAAGCTGGTTAGCCAGTCGTCTACACGATTATGAAACCCAGGTACAAGGCTAAAAGCGCCCTGGTTTTCGGCTGTATCGGCAAGATAAAGTATGCCTTGCAGTCCGAATGGAAAAGGTACTTCCGGCGGAGTATCCCAATGCAGCCTTGGCCCGGGGAACTTCCAGCGGTTGGTCTCCGGCGGGTTGAACCCAACACGATCGGCGCTAACCCAAAGGTCAGTGCTATTCCAAAGCTGTTCGTAGGCAGATCTTACTTTTTCGGAATCCCGGTTTTTTTCAAGCATGGGATCCTGGAAAAGCTGCACCATTATGCCTTGCCGGGCCGGATGCGGGGTATACCAGGTCTCCGGGTTTTCCCGCTCTATGCCGATAAAATTGCAAATTACCTCGATGGTTTTATCACAATCTTCTTTTGGTATCGCATTCCTGATGATCAGGTAGCCGTTTTCGTCCCAAAAAGCAAGTTGTTCCGTGCTCAAAACGTCAGGCACTTTCCTGGTAACCCCGCTGTTTTTATCAGTTATGGCTTTGTTTAGCCGTGCCACTTTTTCTGCGGATGGCTGACCAACGATATCGATTATCCAATTTTCAAATTCCTCAAACGAGGGCGCTTCGTTGTAGAGGTATACAGATGTTTGCTCAAGCCCCAGCCCCAGCGTAAAAAGCAGCGTTTTATCAAGTTGAAACTCGTTGGAAAAGTCGCCCTGCTTAACTTGTCCTTTTCTCATTAACATGCATTTATGCCAATACCTTTTCATATGCATAACCTGCAGCTGGCCAACTTCTTCCGACGGGGCTATCAATATATCAATCATCACCTGTTAATTTCTAAATCCAAATTATGCATCGACGGCAACGCCCGGTAAATTTGCTGCGTTTTCAAAACGTTCGCCGGCATTAATGCCCAGCGCGGCAAGTTTAAAACTTGAAAATATACCCTCGGCAAGCTGCGCTACGTTAATTCTTAAAAACTGCCCGTTTTTGCAGGCGGCAATAACACCATAATTTACATCCGCATGCACAATTGAACCGGGCGCAAACCCCGCAGGGTTATTCATTTGCACCTGGTTAACCTCCAGTATCCTTAAGGGTTGCCCCCTAAACAGTGTTATAGCGCCGCCGTAATCGGGGTTGGTAGCATTAACTATATTTTCAATTTCAGCGGCCGATTGTGTTTCCCAGTCAATTTTTAAATCATTAGCCACAGGACGGGAAATGTAACTCGCCATATCCTCATTTTGAGGCAACAGCAGCGAATTACCCGTATTATTTAATTTTTCAATTGCCTTATCAATAAGCGCAACGGTTTCGGCGCCCAGGCGGCCATACAGCAGCCCAAGCGTTTCGCCGGGCGATACCGGAACTTGCTGTTGCGCCAGCATCGGGCCGCTATCGTATTTATCCGTCATCTGGTGAATGGTGATGCCACTGGCAGTCTCTCCATTTTTTATCTGCCAAAACACAGGTGAATTGCCCCTATATGCAGGCAGTAAGCTAAAATGTATGTTGTGAAACCCAAACTTCGGGATATCGAATAATTCAGACGGAAGTTTATAACCGCAGCCAAACACAAAAACAACGTCGGGCTTTGCCTCGTTAAGCCAGGTTTTTAAGCCCGTTTTAAATTCTTCTTTTAAAAACCTTTTAAACGGAATGTTTAAATGATTGGCATTTAACTCGATAGGGATATTATTTTTATTAGGCGGGCCCGGTATAGCCACGCTATGCAGTGTTTTTTGGCCCGACAAATAATGAATAGCGGGTATGGAATACGAGCCGCCTGTCAGTAAAATTATTTTCAATTAAATAAGATTTAGTATGCGTTTGATTTAAATTACCCGCAAAATAAAAAAAGAAAGTTAAATAAGGATTAGAGCCTGTTTAAAAATGGTAAAAACTAATTCGTGAA
>JBDUDE010000977.1:0-6740 GCA_040003105.1 Mucilaginibacter sp.
CTGTTACCCGGGAAGATGATTTTCAGCGTGTGGTATTTACTAAGCTTTTCCAAAAGCTGCTCCAGCGCAAAGTAAATATCCTGCTCAAACTTCTCGAACACGGCGGCAAAGCTACCGGTTATACTTTCCGGCAGTTTGTCCATTAGCACCAGCTTGTCCTTTGGCAGGTTATTGATTATGGCAAACGCATTTTCCTCGTTCTCTATAAAATGCGGAATAATAACCAGTTTTGAATAGTGGTCGATATTGGCCGGCAAAACCTTTTTAAAAACGTTAAAATCGTTGTTGTAAATGTAAAAGTCGATTGCTGCATTGCTGCCCAGCGTTTCGGCAAAGGCATCGTATATTATTTTTTTATGGCTGCTTAGCTTATTGAACAACAGCAGCACTTTTACCGGCTGGTTGAAAGCTGTATTGCTGATGAAATATCCCTTGCCCGCAACCGATTTTATAACGTCATATTTCCGCAGTTCTTTATACGCCCGCTCAATAGTGGCCCGCGAAACTTCAAGTGCAATGCTCAGATCATTAATCGACGGCAAAATATCGTCCCGCTCAATTTTCCCTTCCTCAATCCCCCGCAAAATAGAGTTGCTTAGCTGCAGGTACTTTGGCGTAATAGAGTACTCGTCGATATTTATAATTTTCAAATAGTTTTTCATTGCGGTTTAACCGTTCGGGTTGCTGAACGGTAAAACTAAAAAATTTATATGGATTAAAATCCTGCGCCAAACCATGTAACTCAACAACTGCCACCGGAGAATCATCTTTCGGACTTTCGGACTCCCCGTCTTCCTGACTTTCTTCACATTTTAATATATTTGTTAGCATGAACCGCATCAAACTTATTGCCGCACTGTTAGTTGCCGCCCATTTTGCACTTGCCCAAACCAACCCGCCGACAGATATTGCCACCATACAGCAAAATTTTAAAAAGCTGGATGTGCTGGGCAGCGTGCTGTATGTAGCCGCCCACCCCGACGATGAAAATACCCGCCTGTTGGCCTACCTGGCGCAGGAAAAGCATTACCGCACCGGCTATTTATCAATGACGCGCGGCGATGGCGGCCAAAACCTGTTGGGCAACGAACAAAGCGAACTGTTAGGTTTAATACGCACGCAGGAATTACTGGCAGCCCGCCGCGTCGACGGCGCTGAGCAGTTTTTTACCCGCGCCAACGATTTTGGTTTTTCGAAGGGACCGGACGAAACGCTGAAGATTTGGGACAAGGAAAAAGTTTTAAGCGATGTGGTTTGGGTGATACGCAAGTTTCGCCCCGATGTGATTATATGCAGGTTCCCAACTACCGGCGAGGGCGGGCATGGGCATCACACCTCGTCGGCGATACTGGCGCAGGAAGCATTTGCTGCCGCTGCCGACCCAAA
Organism: Mucilaginibacter sp.; assembly: GCA_040003105.1. Taxonomy (GTDB): domain Bacteria; phylum Bacteroidota; class Bacteroidia; order Sphingobacteriales; family Sphingobacteriaceae; genus Mucilaginibacter. Next base: position 1,387 of record JBDUDE010000977.1, read on the forward strand.
ACGTTTCCCCGAACAGTTGCAATACGTGCAACCCTGGCAGGCCAAACGCCTGTTGTGGAACACCTTTAACTTTGGCGGCACCAACACCACCGCAGCCGACCAGTTTAAAATTGATGTGGGCGTATACAACCCAACCCTCGGCAAAGGTTACGGTGAACTGGCTGCCGAAAGCCGCTCCAACCATAAAACCCAGGGCTTCGGCTCGGCCAGGCAACGCGGTGAGTCGTTTGAGTATTTCAAACCCATTTTGGGCGATGCCCCGCAGAATGATTTGATGGACGGCGTAAACACCACCTGGAAACGCGTCAAGGATGGTGAAAATATTGATGCAGGGATTGCCATTATCAGAAAAAGCTTTGATGCCGACAATCCCGAACAAAGCGTGCCTGCCCTGGTAAAACTTTTAGCGAAAGTTGAAAAAGTAGCCGACGTTTACTGGCGAACCCAAAAAACAAAGGAATTGGATAATTTGATTGCGGCTTGTGCTGGCTTATGGTTTGAGAGCTATGCAGCAGAACCATCCTACGGGCTACACGATAGCATCCTTATCCGTTCGCAGGTGCTCGACAGGTATAACAATAAAGTTAAGTTAAACACCATCAGCATTAATCAAACCGAAAAAAGCTATAACAGCCAGGTAATACCTGCAAACCAACTGCAAACGTTCGATAGCAAAGCGTCGGCAGATAAAATTACCCAGCCCTTCTGGCTCGAAACGCTGCACAGTGTTGGCGCTTATAATATACCCGGCCAGTTGTATGTTGGCAACCCCGAAAACCCGGATTTGCCAACAGTTAATTTTGAATTTATAATTGAAGGTATGCCCATCCGTTTTGAGCGCCGCCTGTATTATAAATATGTTAGCCCGGTAAATGGCGAAATTTATCAGCCTATTGAAATTGCGCCGCAGGTAACGGCCAATGTGGCTAGCCAGGATTATATCTTCAGCAGCAGCAATCCACAATCCATCCAGATTAAGTTGAAAAGCTACGCTAAAAGCAGCGGCTCTATCAGCATAAAACCAATGCCAGGCTGGAAAGTGAGCCCGGATAAATACGATTTTGCAGATAAAATTAAAGGTGACGAATGGACCGTTGCATTTACCGTAACCCCAACCGACGGGCAGTCGAAAAACGTCATGCTGGAAGTTTTGGTAAACGGCAGCCCGGCAATGGGTGTGCAGCACATCAAGTACGACCATATCCCGAACATAACCCTGTTCCCGCCGGCCCAAACCCGGTTAATCAACATCAACCTTAAAATTGCCGGTAAAAAAATTGGCTATATTGAAGGTGCCGGCGATTTGGTACCTGAGGCCCTGCGCCAGGTGGGTTACGATGTACATGAACTTACCGAAAAGGACATCATGAACGGCGACCTTTCGGGATACGATGCCATAATTACCGGGGTACGCGCATATAACGTAAACCCGCGCCTTGCTGTTGAGCAGCCCAAACTGCTGGAATATGTTAAAAATGGCGGTAACCTGGTGATACAATATAACAACAACAATGGCCTGGTAACCAAGCAAATTGGTCCCTACCCATTTAAGCCAGTAAACCAAAGGGTGACGGACGAAAACGCAAAAATCACCATCCTTGACAAGCAAAACCCCATACTCAACTACCCCAATAAGGTAACCGACGAAGACTTTAACGGCTGGACTCAGGAACGCGGCCTTTATTTCGTAGGTGATATTGATCCGCAATACAAATCAGTAATGGAAATGAACGACCCCGGCGAAGCCCCCAACAAAGGCGCCGTAATAACCGGCAACTATGGTGAAGGCAGGTTTGTTTACACCTCGCTGGCGTTTTTCAGGCAGCTGCCGGCCGGTGTGCCGGGTGCATATAAGCTGTTTATTAATTTATTAAGTAAGCCGAAGAATACGGTAATACCTTAATCAGAAATTAGCCTCTGGCGCACGCGTGCGCCAGAGGCTAAACAATCCTTTTCTTATTATCCTGCACAAAAGTGCCCCAGCCTGAGTATGATTTTTTGCTGCCGCCACTTTTGCCGCCGGTGGATATACGCTGAAAGGAGTGGCAAACAGCTACCGCCAGGCCGTCGGTGGCATCCAGGAAGTCGGGCGTTTCGGTAAATTTTAGCAGGTTTTGCAGCATGGCAGCTACCTGTTCTTTGGTGGCATTGCCATTGCCGGTTATGGATTGTTTTATTTTGCGTGGAGCGTATTCAGTAATATCCAAATTACGCGAAAGGGCCGCCGCAATTGCCATCCCCTGCGCCCGGCCAAGCTTTAGCATAACTTGTATGTTTTTGCCATAAAAAGGGGCCTCAATAGCCAGGCAGTCGGGGTTGTAATTATCAATAAGGGCGACGGTTTTTTCGAAGATGCGCTGCAGTTTCACCATGTGGTCGTCAATTTTTTCCATCTTCACCACGCCGAGGCTAATCAATTCGATTTTTGTGCCTGCTTCTTTTACTAACCCGTAACCCATTACCGCTGTACCAGGGTCTATGCCTAATATGATGCGTTCTTTTTTGATGTCCATTCTTTAAGTTGGCAGGTTGCAGTATAGAATTGTCTGATGCCCACCGGCAACTACAAACTACGGTATTTTTTAGTGGGAATAAAACTACATTTTACACCGAAGTATTTTCGAGTGCCGCTACATACTCCTCCCTGCTTATCATCCTTGCCCCCATCGATTCCAAATGCGGGGTGTATACCTGGCAATCTATCAAATTATATTGCCCGGTTTGGCACAGGTAAATCAACGCTGCTTTTGATGCATTGCTTATGTTGCTGAACATGCTTTCGCCGCAAAAAACGTTGTTTACCGGCACGCCATAAAGGCCGCCAACCAATTCGTCGTCCTCCCATACTTCTACCGAATGTGCGTGGCCCTTTTTATTTAAGCTGATGTAAGCGACCTGCATATCGGCAGTTATCCAGGTGCCGTCCTGGCCGGGGCGAGGGGCTTTTGAGCAGGCTGCTATAATCTGCTCAAAAGCTTTATTTATGGTGATGTTAAATCTGCCCGATTTTAAAACCCGTTGCATTGATTTGGATATCTTCAGCTCATCCGGGTAAAGCACAAACCGTTCATGCGGCGAAAACCACAGGATAGGCTCATCCTCGCTATACCAGGGGAAGATGCCGTTTTGGTATGCCAGCAACAGGCGCTCGATTGATAAATCGCCGCCAATGGCCAACAAGCCGTCATCCTCGGCCAACGCCGGGTCGGGGAATAGCAAACGTTCATCGAGCCTGAAAATCATCAGGCAAATTTACGCCTTGCGTTTTATTACCAGCTTTTTATTTTGCGCCCGGGCCACGGCATCAATGTATTGCTGCAGTTCGGTATATTTTGCCGCCGGTATTACGTGGTTGGTTATGTTAAACTTAGCGGTACTTACCACCTGGTTTTTAGCCGTATTATAAACATACGTAATATCGTAGCTGCCATAGGTAAATTTTAGCGACTGGTTAGCCGGTAATGTTTCCACCTCGAAACCGGCCGGTAATTCGATCGTGGTAACGCACGATTTTTGCATCGGCGAGTTAAAATAAAAATCCGATTTTCTTTTGTCTTCAATCGGTACGCTAAAGGCACAAAGGTCAAATGCCCTTGGCTTGTAAAATTGTTTGTTACCGGCCATTACGTCGCAAAATTTATCGTACTCCAAATCAAGGTCCACTTCTTTAACCCCGCTAATATCGCTGCCGCTGGTGATATTAAATGTACTTGGTTGCTTAATATTTAGCATTCGTTGATAAGCCTCTTTCTGGTCGTCCATTTTTATCGAAGCGATGTTTATGTAATCGTCCCGATACTCGCCCGTCCCTAAAAGCTTTATTTGTGTTTTGGCGCCCCCTTCAGCATCAAGCACTATCAGTGCCTCGCTGTTAAATTGGTTATCTTCCATTTTGCTGCGTGGGGTATTTACCAGTTTGCCGCCTTCGTCGCTAATTAACAACGCGGTGCGGTTTTCCGTAAACGGGCCAAGTTTTCCAAATTTTGTAATGCTGCTGGTGCACTCAACCCAGCTAGTGTCTCCTTTAAAGGGTATGCATAAAATCACGTGGTTAAATCCGTTATAAGGGAACGAAAAATCGGCCGGCTCTTTGTTCGCCTCAGCATTTATTACCGCATAATTCGACGGGATATGAACCGCTTTAAGCAGCGCATACATATAATTTGACAGCGCTTTACAATCGCCGTATTTCTGCTGATCAACAAAGCTTGCAGGGAATGGCTTTAGGCCGCCAATTCCCAGCTGCACGCTAACGTAACGCATGCTTTTCTGCATATAATTGTATAAAAACTCGGCCTTTGCTTTATCGGTTTTTATCGTGTCCGTCATCTTACGTATCTCTTCCTCGCGCTGTGGCGACAGCGTACATACATCGGCATTCAGGCCTTTTATAAATTTGCCGAACTCCGTCCAGGTGCTGAAGTTGCCTTTTACCCCGTAAAACTCAAAATTGTTGTCGGCAAAATATATGCGTGGCAACACCCGCCATGACACGGCTCCCTCTTCAATTTTAAAGGCTTTAAGGTTACTTACTTTCCAGGTGTAATCGTCCAGGTTTTCAACAGCCTTTTTTTCAGGCTTTATTTTGATGTTTTTTTCGAGGTAGCGAAATCCGGCATCATTGGCAATCTGCAAATGCACAAACGCATTCTGCACCGATTGCTCGTTATCCTGAATTTCCCAGCCACTCAAATCAACCAGGCTGCTAATGTCTTCTTCATATTCTGTTTCAATGGTAGTTGGATACGATGCTATGGTATGGCGTACCCCTAAAAACCGTTCGTCGGTTACCAAATTTCCGCCGTTTGCGGCCCCATCGTACATATCGCCTTTATGGTATTTTTTTAGTGACACGCCTTTATCATTATAAATGCGCATCTCGATATCACTAAAACTAACATACTTTTTGTTATAGTTCAAAACCATAACCGCTTCCTGGTCAGCCTTTTCATTTAAAACGGTTATAATATTATGTACCCGTTTAATCATTTTACCCGGCCCTTTAACAACAATATCCGTTGCCGAATAGCGCACCACCGAATTGGCACCCTCTTTTAACGAGTCGGGTATACCTGCTGCACTGTACAAGGCGGGGTCTATTTTTTTATCCTGGCTATAGGCTTTGGCAGGCAACGTTATTGCTGCTGCAGTAATTAACAAATAATTCAAATATTTATTTTGCATGGTTTTTATCCTTTCTTTAACACAATTTGTTCATTCAGCATTTCGTACATTTTTTTAAAAAACTCCCTTAACTCGGGGTAGCTGGTTTTAAAATATGCAAACCTGCTAAAATCGGCCACGTACCGTATCGATATGATGCCCTCTTCCTGTGCAACTACGCGTTTAAAGGT
>JBDUDE010000365.1:0-6737 GCA_040003105.1 Mucilaginibacter sp.
AGATTTTGCCGAAAATATTGTTGTGGGTTTTGCCCGGTTAGCTGGCAGGAGCATCGGAATCGTCGCTAACCAGCCTGCTTTTTTAGCTGGTGTGCTCGATATTCATTCATCGACCAAGGGGGCGCGCTTCGTACGTTTTTGCGATAGTTTTAATATACCGCTGCTGGTTTTTGAAGATGTACCTGGCTTTTTACCGGGTACCGACCAGGAATGGAACGCTATCATAACAAATGGCGCTAAACTACTGTATGCCTTTTGCGAAGCCACCGTGCCGCGCATAACCGTTATTACCCGCAAAGCTTACGGCGGTGCTTATGATGTGATGAACTCCAAACACATCGGCGCCGATATGAATTACGCCTGGCCAACTGCCGAAATTGCGGTAATGGGTGCCAAGGGCGCTGCGGAGATAATCTTTAAAAGAGAAATAACCTCGGCAGCAGACCCGGAAGCCAAATGGCGCGAAAAAGAGCAACAGTATGCCGAAATATTTGCTAACCCCTACCGCGCCGCCGAACGTGGTTTTATTGATGAAGTAATTGAGCCTGCCGAAACCCGCCTGAAGCTTATCCACGCGTTTAAAATGCTCGAAAATAAAGTGGTGAATAACCCGAGGAAGAAGCACGGGAATATTCCTTTGTGATGTCGGATTTTCGATTTCGAATTTAGAAAATTTGATATTTTGAAATTTCTGTTGTGGGAAACTGCCTTTTCTAATTGCTATCAACGTTATGCAAATTGATAATTCCGAAATAGAACATCCTAAATCCGAAATAGAACAAATTCGTCCCGAACTTACCTGGCAACTGCGCCGGGACGTTTTGTACCCTGCGATGACGAAGCGTGAGATGGAAATGCCGGAAGATGCTGATGGCATCCATTTCGGGCTTTTTACGGAAAATAAACTGGCGGGCGTGGTTTCACTTTTTCAAAACGGTACTGTCTTTCAGTTTCGCAAACTTGCGGTTGATGCCGCTATGCAGCGCAGAGGATTGGGCAGCGAAATTGTAAAATATATTACTGATTACGCCCGGGAAAACGGTGGTACCCTCCTATGGTGCAACGCCCGTGTCGACGCCGTGGTCTTTTACCTTAAACTTGGTTTTGCCCAAACCGGCAGGTTTTTTACAAAAAAAGGAATCGACTATGAAGTAATGGAAAAGGCCATCACTCCTGTTTCAGATCATATAAAATAGCGGTTGCATACTCGTTAAAAAATAAATCGGACGACTGCTGAGCAGCGTTGATGGCCGCACCTATATCACCCTCCGCTTCATATACAACCGAAAGATTATAAGCGGCTTTGCTTGCACGCTCCGCAACTTTATCCTGTAAAAAAGGCTGCAGCAGGCTATCTGCTTTTTCAAAGTTATGGGCTACTATTTCCTTAACAGCCGGCATCAAAAATTTATCGTTATAAAGTGGCCTGTTATGGGTTATGGCGTATGGGAGATATTCGCGCAGGGCATTCTGCGCTGCATGCTCAGCAGAACTGTTTACTGTTGCCTTGTTACTGCCTACCGCCGGCTGCAGGGCTATTACTGCCAACAGGTTGTTGGATAGCTTGTCGGCAATTGGGTCGTTAGCGGCGCCATCGAGCTTTTTATAATAAACGCCGTTGTGCTCATATAACAGGAAATTAACCGACACATTGGAACTGTAAAAAGTAGCTGATCCATCCGATTCGTTCATCTCAATACCGGCGCTGAAATTCGTTAGTACCAACACGTAATCGGCTTTATAGTTCTTTGCGATCAGCTTTATCGAATCAGTATTTACCTTAAAATCGGCGGAGTCGGCAAGGTTAATTGTATTTACTTGCTGCAATTGTCCCAATTGTTTTGCGGCAGATTTGATAGCAGTAAAAGCTCCTGCTTTAAAAACGGCGAGCTTTTTTTTGCTGCCAATTTTTAGTGCATTCGCATCAAACCGGTTGATTACCACTATAGTTGTAGCATCCTTGCGAAAATAGGAGTGCGGCGCATATTCAACAGGAACAGAAACATAAAGCGGCGTTTCGCACGAGGCTAGCAGGAAAAGCAAAGCGATAAGTACCGGTGATAATAGTTTCATGATACCGGTTGGACAACAAACCCGGTTAAGGGTTTAAGGCATCGTAGCCAAAGGGACCTATTTTTTTTGGCGGGATGACAATGGTGTAATTATTTGTTATGGATAACGATTAAGGACACCCGATTTTTAATGAAAAAAGAGTATTTGAGACAACTGAAAAGTTTTTGGCGCAATGATTTTTAATTAGCGACACTACGGACTGCAGCCTTTCAAACCATTAAGCTAAAATATCGCTAAGATTTGGTAATTTATAGGGCAAAATGAGTGACAAATCTCACATCTTCGTTATACCTTATTAAATATAAAATCGAATGTCTTTTTTATCAAAATGGATACTGCCGGGTGCGCTGAGCATGGTTTGTTTGCAACAGGTTTATGCACAGCAAAAACTTACGCAATATTACCCGCCTAAACAGGAGGTTGTGGAATCGTACCTGAAGCAACAGCGGCTCGACTCGCTGCTTAAAGCAATCCCGCTCAATGCCCGCATACAGGCCAACTGGCAACGGGATAATTCGTTTTGGTACGTGAAACATTTACCTGCCGACGGCCAGGAATATTATTACGTTAACGCGGTTAAAGCCAGCAAGGAGAAAGCGTTTGACCAGCAGCGTTTGGCGGAAGGTATAAAGGGTGTAACCGGCAAAGATGTATCGCCGCTGAAATTGAATATATCGAAAATATTTTTCAGCGCGGATGCCAAAACTGTCACTTTTAAAAAGGGAGCCGATTGGATACAGTGTAAATTAAATACCTACCATTGTGTAAGGGCCACCGATACATCATCCTATCATTACGATAGTTCAAAGCCATTGCAATCACGTACTTACCGGTGGGAACCGGCGCGCAGGGATTCTATCTCGCCGGATAAAAAGTGGCGTGCTTACAGCAAAGGGGGTAATCTTTTTATAAAAGAGCTTGAAGCCGGCAAAGAGGTGCAGCTAACCCGCGACGGCAGTTTGGATAAGCCTTATGGCGATTTCTCCTGGTCGCCGGATAGCAGGCGTATCATCGGGTATCTGAGCGACCCGGTTGAGTCGAAGAAAGTTTATTATGTGTTGAGTTCGGTTCAGGGTACCAGTCGCGGGCAGCTAAAGTCGCACGAGTATGACCAGCCGGGGGACCCGTTTACTACTTATACGCCCTTCATATTTAACATCGACAACAAGAGCGCAATAAAAGTAGATGCGGACAAAATTGATTTTTTTGGCGCACCGCAGGCGCATTGGCGAAAAGGCAGCGACAAGTTTTATACCTATGAAAGGGTTGATAGGGGGCACCAGCGTTTTCGCGTAATTGAAGTTGATGTTACCAACGGCAAAACCCGGAATGTTATTGATGAAAAAACAAACACGTTTATTTATGAGCAGCGTTTGTACACCCGTTATTTACCGGATACCCATGAAATAGTCTGGATAACGGAGCAGGACGGCTGGCGACATATTTATTTGGTAAACGATATAACCGGCGACCAAAAGCTGGTGACAAAAGGCAACTGGGTTGTGCGCGACATAGACAGTGTTGACACCCAAAAAAGGCAAATATGGTTTACCGCCAGCGGCATAAACCCCAATGAGGACCCGTATTTCATCCACTACTACCGCATAGGGTTTGACGGTAAAAACATGATCGACCTGACACCTGCAAAAGGCAATCACATCGTTGTGTTTTCGCCGGACAGGACTTATTATCTCGATACGTATTCGCAAGTAAACATTCCGCCCGTAACTATTCTATGTAAAACTACGGACAGTGAAAAAATCTTAGATATAGAAAAAACCGATACCCGGGCATTGCTGGCTACCGGGATAAAATTACCCGAGGTATTTGTGGCCAAAGGAAGGGATGGCAAAACTGACATGTGGGGTGTTGTTTACCGCCCGGCTAATTTTGACAGCACCAAAAGCTACCCGGTAATTGAAAATATATACGCCGGTCCGCAGGATTCTTTTGTGCCCAAAAACTTTAGTCCGGCTAACGAAATGCAAAGCATTGCCCAGCTTGGTTTTATTGTTGTACAGGTAGACTGCATGGGAACAGCAAACCGGTCCAAGGCTTTTCATGACGTATGCTGGAAGAATATAGTTGACGGCGGCTTCCCCGACCGTATTTTATGGATAAAAGCGCTGGCCAAAAAATACCCGCAGGCCGACACGACGCGGGTGGGTATTTATGGCACATCTGCCGGCGGCCAGAATTCGGCGCAGGCGGTATTGTTTCATCCCGATTTTTATAAGGCCGCGGTATCATCCTGCGGCTGCCATGATAACCGGATAGACAAGCAATGGTGGAATGAACAATGGATGGGATATCCCGTCGGACCGCAGTATGATGAACAATCAAACATCACCAATGCGGGCAAATTGGGCGGGGGCCTGTTGCTGATCGTGGGCGAGGCAGATGAAAATGTACCGCCTGAGTCTACTTTTCGTTTTGCGGACGCGCTGGAAAAGAGTAATAAAAACTTCGACCTGGTTGTTATCCCGGGCTCAAATCATACAGATGGCGGACCTTATGGCCGCCGGAAGAAAAGGGATTTCTTTGTTAAGCAGTTGCTTAATGTTGATGCACCGGGGAGGGAGATTGGGGAGCATTGAGGACTGTGAGGTTTCCGTCCCCGCAGGGTCGCCTGAAAGTTTAAATTCACCCATAAAATTTCCATAGACGGGTGACTGCACTGCGAACGCTGGTTACCTATCGGCGGCAGGAGACTCCTATGGAGTCGAAACCATATTTTATTTGCTTGTCATCGGTGTATTTTAGGCTCCGTAGTGAACTGTCATTCCAACAAATATTTTACAAAGAACGCTATTGTAAGATCAGAATCTTTTGCGTTAAAAACATGACCCAGGTTGGGTTGTACAACTATATCCAGTTTGTCGGTGGCGTCCCTGGCCTTGTAGGCATCGGTTACCGTAACGAAACCGATCTGTGCGCCGGGGTATGGGTTGTTAGTGTCCTTGTCCTTACTTAATATCAGTAAAGGCCGCGGCGCGAAAAGCCGTATCATTGACGGGCAATCAAACTCGCCGGTTATGCCGGGTAGTATCTTGTCCCATACGGCTTTTACATTGGCCTCATTAACGGTGCTATCGCCCAGGTCATGGGCGGCTTTTTTATGGGCGTCGCCAATAGTGCCGGCACGGCCTTGCCATTTGTTATTCTCCAGGTTCCATTTAAAGCTTTGTACGGCAATACCCAGCACCGCCGCGTGTATCCTTATATCTACCGATGCCGCCATCCAGGTCTCCATCCCACCCATGGATATGCCGCCCATACCGATACGGTCGGCTTTAACGTCGGGGCGGGTGACCAGGTAATCCACCAATCGCCACAGATCATAAGCGGTATCATACAAAAAAGGATAGGCATGGTGTGTTTGGTCGTTGGTTTTAAAGGCCTGGTAAGCGGCCTCGGTATATTCTTTACCGCCGTGAGCGCCGGCGGGTATGCGCTGGCCATGGTAACGCGCGTCAATAGCTACACCCATAATGCCCAATTTGGCCAGTTTGATAAATATGGCCTTGATGTTGCCCTGATCCTTAGTGCCGCCGGTGCCATGCAGGAATATCGCCACCGGGAACCTGGTTTGCCCGGCTATTACCGGTTTGTAAATAAGCACCGGCATGCGTTCGTTGGCTTCGGTATAGATGCTCCCGGTATCTACCTGTATCGGATCCATGCTTACGTTGCCGAACCGGGGCTTCGGGTCCACCATCGGGCGGTTCAATAGATCTTTAAAATCTCGGGCTACTTTGTCCGGCAATGGGTAGTTCTCTGCCTGGCCAAATGCGACCACGGCATTCATCATCAATAAAAATAAAAGCGCAGTGAACCTTGTATCTGGTTTGGTCTTAGGCATGATGTGGGAGCTAATTGATAAGTAAATATAGAAATTTCAATATAATGCACGACTTTTTATTCCATTTTATATCACTTTCCAATGGCAGAACACGTTATCATGAATTATGGAGAAAGTATGCGCTTAGGCCACCTGTAATTTATTTAGTTTCTTCAATTGCTGCTGTAAATGCGCGGATTTTGCAGCAGATGGTTAGGTGAATTAAAGGGGCGTAGCCTCGGCCAAATACTAAAAGAGTTTTTGTGAGTTAACTTAAAGTCCAGGTGAGACACTTGGACAGGCGAGGCTATAATACATAATGCTTATTTTTTGCTTTTGGAAAAAGCCAATAAAGAGTTGCTGCCACCGGCCCTTGAATACCGTACCAGCAACGCGCTTATAATGGCCACTATACATAACACCATCATTAAATCTAAACCGCCTTTAAAGCTTCCGCTTGCCTTTCGCAAGGTGCCAAGTACAATCATTCCGGCGCTGCCTGCCAATTCGTCAATCATAATTACTATGCCTAAAACCGAGCCGTAGCGTTTGCCGCTATAAATAGCCGCAACCCACACCTGTATGATGGTGAACGCCCCGCCAAAACCAAACCCCGCAATTAAGGCAAACGCCCTCAATAAAACGATGCTCGCGGTTAAAGTGTTAAGCATAAAAAAGCCGGCAGCCATAATGCAAATAGCCGACACCATGATATACTCTTTGGTGATCCTGTCGCTCAGGTAGCCGAAAAACAATTTGCCGGCTATCGCCATCACCGAAAAATAGCCCAGCAATGCTGCCGCCGTGGCGGGGGTTTGCCCCA
>JBDUDE010000184.1:0-6733 GCA_040003105.1 Mucilaginibacter sp.
CCCATCGCCAGAAACGTGAAGAAGTATTTTCCGATCGGCGATTCGGCAAAGGCGAACACGGTGGCTAAAGCAAACCCGGATGCAATTGTACTACTTGTTGCGGTGGAGCTTTGCTCACTAACGCTTATTAAGAGCGATTATAGTAAGAGCAACTTTATAGGATCAAGCTTATTTTCCGATGGAATTGCCGCCTGTATTGTTAAAGGTGATAACCACCGTAACAACAGCACTGCCACTTATATGGCATCATCAAGTAAATTGTATTACGACTCATTGGAAGTAATGGGCTGGGATTTCCAGGATACGGGTTTTAAGGTGTTGTTTTCAAAAGATATACCTGCATTTATTCATGAGCACATAAAGGGTGATATTGAAGAATTTTTGTCAAAGCATCAGTTAAAAATTAAGGATATTAATAATTTTATATTTCACCCCGGTGGCAAAAAAGTGCTGGATGCTTACCAGGACACGCTGGGCGTTGAGGGCGATTTTTTAAAAACCACCCGGGAGGTGATGAATGACTACGGCAACATGTCGAGCGCTACGGTTTTATACGTGCTTGAGAAATTTATGCGGGAAGGGTTTGATGAAGGATATGGACTAATGCTTTCCATGGGCCCGGGTTTCTCCAGCGAAATGGTGCTGCTGAAAGTTAGTTGAAGTCCGAAAAGTCAGTAAAGTCCGGAATTCCGAATGACGCTGCACATATTAACCTAATCAACTCAATCCGACCCAATAAACTAAAAAATGTACTTCACCATCTTCATATCCTTCCTTATACTTCAACGATTGTCGGAACTGCTGATAGCCCGGCGGAATGAGAAGTGGCTGCTATCACAGGGCGCTGTTCAATATGGGCAAAGCCATTACCCGTTTATGATAGCCATGCACACTTTGTTTATCGTTTCAATCATAGTTGAATACAATTTGCGCGGCGGCACTGAAAATAGCTGGATTTTCATGGGAATATTATTAGCAGTGCTACTATTTAAGTTTTGGGCGCTATCATCGTTGGGTAAGTACTGGAATACGAAGATTTATCGAATACCGGGTGTTTATCCTGTTAAACGCGGGCCGTATAAATTTTTAAAACATCCTAATTATATGGAAGTGGTTTGCGAGATAGCTTTCATCCCGCTGGTTTTTCATTTGTACTATACTGCAATAATTTTTACCGTTTTAAACGCAGCGATGTTGAGTGTCAGGATAACGGTTGAGAATAAGGTTTGGGCGCAATAAAAATCTATTTTACCTCTTTAATGATTTTTAGCGGGATGAAGCGGTGCGTGCTGTTGGTTTTATCAAGCGTAATCAACTCGCCTTTATTTTTCAACAGTGTTTTGCCAATTCCACCAGGTGCTATTTTATCGTACGCTAAAAGTAACGTATCGCCTTTTTTAGTGTAGGTGCCGGTAAACCACTGATTGTATCCAAAAACCGCAGTCGAATTTATTTCGAAGGTGTTGTTTTTTCTGAATTTGGCTATCGTTTCATTTTGTGTCCCCTTGTAGCCCGCAACTATTACCGGGTCGCTTTCGAACGACTGGGAGCCCGGTATTACCGTGCAAAGCACGAATGTCAGCACATAAATCAGCGCAGGTAAATGCGTTTTTAAAATCCGTTGTTTTCTTTTTTTGATACTGCGCCTCACGCTTCTTATAAAAAACACTACTGTTACAATGAATAGTATCAGCATAAACACCGTCCAGATGATATAATTTATTCCATTAAAATAAACATCGATGTTGTGATTAAAAATAGTGAATACAAAAAACAGGCAGCATAAAACCGATGCGGTATGTATTCTAGTTTTGTCCGATTTTTCTGTCATAAAAAAAAGTCAGTTTATTTGCTCGCTTTCCGTTGGCGGATTACTGTGCCACTACGTAGCCAGTAACGAATAATTGATATCCAGAAACGGGCCAAATATGGCAGTGCTAAACCAATTGTTGCCAACGCAAATATGGCCTTGTTATTTAGTGAATGGGTGAGTCAACGATTTAGTGAATTAAAAAATTTAGTGATGTTATGAATTGTTAAGCAACTACTCACCATTCATCGACCTACCTTTGCTCGTCATAAACCCCAAACTCGGCAATTGAAGGTTGATGGTCTGATTTTTCAATCCAGATACGCACCTTGCTGCCATACACCTGGTTAAAGCGGTGAATTTTTACACGTTTTCCGTTTTCGCCATCGAACAGGGATTTCCAGGTACTGTTTTCATAGTATTCCAATTTGTATTTGGTAATGTTAGCTTTTTCTTCGGCAATACTGATGGCGTTAAAGGCGCGATCAGTGGTAAAATCAATTTCATACCAGGGCTTTTCAACCGTAGGGTTTGATATCCATGATGAGTTAAAATCGTCGTCGTTTGCCTGGTCCATAATGTTGCTGTCGTCGGCCCAGCTCGAGCTGGAAGCTTGTTTTGTCGCGATATTTGATGAAATGATTGGAGCATCAAGTTCCGGCAGCTTTTTAAGCGGACTTTCATTGTGCCATAGTTTGCCTATTTCTTTCAATCCAGCCAGTGCATTATCATCAAATAAACCGTCCCGGTTTGGTGCCACATTCAATATAAAATTACAATCTACATTGTTTAACGGGATGAGGGTTTCATTCACAAGTTTCGCAGCATCCTTAACCGGCTCTGTTGGGAACTTGGTTTTCCAGAACCATGCTTTTTGTATAGGCAGACACGCTAATGCAGGCATGTTATTGCCATCTTTGGATACACGCTGCCCGGCGCCCATTTCGTAGGTTTTTATATCGCTGTAGTACAAACCTTCGGCAGGGTATTTGGCGCCGTTTAAATCCATTATTACGCAATTTGGCTGTAACGATTTCACCAGCTTGTAAATATCTTCGAAAGGGATATCGTCATAGCTTATACGCGACCACGGCGCGTCCCAGCCGTCAATTATCAGGGCAGATACCTCTCCGTAGTTACTAAGCAATTCAGTTATTTGCGCCTTCACCATTTCAATATGCTTGCGCGTAATCATATTTGGGCGCAGGCGATGGTGCGTGTCTAAAATGGAGTAATACAACATTACTTTTAAACCATTTTTCCTGAAGGCATCGGTAAATTCACGAACCACGTCCTTTTTTAGCGGACTGTTCATTACGTTATAATCAGTTGTTTTGGTATCCCAGATACAAAAGCCGCTATGGTGCTTGGTAGTTAAACAGCCATAGCTCATATTAGCAGATTTGGCCGCCTTAGCCCATTGATCGCAATTTAATTTGGTGGGGTTAAATATGGCTGGTGAAGCATCCGGGTCGGGCCAATCCTGGTCCATATAGGTTGGTATGTTAAAATGAATGAACATGCCAAAACGCAGGTCAACAAATTGCTGCTGCAATTGGGAAAGCGGTATTGGTGTAGCGGCTTTTTGGGCGATTGATAAGGATGAAAAAAGTGCAAAAGCAAAAATCAGCAGATAAGGGGTAAGTTTTCTGTTCATGCCCAAAGCTATAAAATTTACTAAAACGGTTTGTAATGGTATAATATTTTTTTTGATTATTAATTTCCCGTCAAACCCTTATTATTGCATAAACCTAATTATAACGATGGAAAATTCTGTCTCAAAAATTAATGTAAGATTAATGGTAATCCATTTTATAGCATTCTGGCTGTTTATCTATGGATTTCAAACCCTTGCCTTTTTACACGATTTTAACTTTTTAATTTTATTACCGGTAGAGGCACGGATAAATGATGTTGCGCGAACGAATTTGGATATGAAAATTGTTGCACAGGCGGCTTTGGTCGGCGCAATAGTAGCCTACGTTATATCGTGGCGGATATCATTAAAACATAACTGGTTTTGGCTCAACTCCGTTTTTATTTTTGTGTTGATTTATGTGCTGAAGCTATACGACCTGCTGGGTTGGAACCAGCTGCAAAGAGTATTTTTGTTACCCGGCAGTATATTCAGGTTAAATACCCGTACATACTACGTAACCAATGGTGTTATTATGCTTGCGATAGGTAGCTTTTTGCTTTTTTCGGGAAAGTTAAAAAGATTTATTGACGGGAAAAGGGCTGAAGCGACAAAACCGGCTGCCACAAGTAAAGTGAAACCTGCAAAAGCTAAATAATAAGATAACAATCAATATTTTCTTTGGTTGTCGCGATTCTTTCAATAGCCTTTCCAAATTTTATTTGCCCATCATTAGCTATCAACCGTTTAAAATCCTAATTTTAGCGCCTCAAAATTAGTGCAATAAATATTGCCGGTTTTGAATGAAGAGGAACAAAAAATGAAGGTTTTAAAATTTGGCGGAACATCTGTTGGCAGTCCGGAAAGGATGAAAAAGCTGCTGGATATTATCAGCCCGGCTGAGCGGCAGATTGTGGTTTTGTCGGCGGTATCCGGTACTACCAATAGTTTGGTTGAAATTGGTAACGCGTATCTTGAAGGGGATAAAAACAAAGCAGCCACACTTATTGCTGCGCTAAAAAGCAAATACGAAGATTTTATAAAGGAACTTTTCGCCACGCCGGAATACCTGCAGCAAGGCCGTGAAGTGGTAGATTACCATTTTGCATTGCTAAGCGGATTGGCTAACGACCTGTTCACCAATATCGAACAAAAAATAATACTGGCACAGGGCGAGCTGCTTTCAACAACGCTATACCACGTATATCTTAAAGAAATCGGTGTGCCATCGGTTTTATTGCCGGCGCTCGATTTTATGAAAACGGATGAGGATAGCGAACCTATTGTCGAATACATTACATCGCACCTTACGCCGTTATTGGATAAGCAGCCTGACAATAAACTATTTATTACGCAGGGCTACATTTGCCGCAACAGCTTTGGCGAAATTGATAACCTGCGCCGCGGTGGCAGCGATTATACTGCATCGCTGATTGGGGCTGGCATCCGCAGCGAAGAAGTGCAGATTTGGACCGACATAGACGGCATGCACAACAACGATCCCAGGATTGTTAAAGGAACCAAACCCATTGCGCACCTGTCGTTTGACGAGGCCGCCGAGCTGGCCTATTTCGGTGCAAAAATATTGCACCCGCAGAGCGTGTTTCCGGCACAGAAATATAAGATACCGGTACGGCTTTTGAATACTATGGAGCCTGCTGCACAAGGCACTTTGATATCCGATACGAGCGAAAAGGACGGCGTTAAGTCGATTGCTGCTAAAGACGATATTACCGCTATAAAAATACAATCGAGCAGGATGCTGCTGGCGCACGGCTTTTTGCGCCGTATATTCGAGGTCTTTGAAAGGTATAAAACGTCAATTGATATGATTACTACGTCCGAAGTAGCAGTATCGTTAACTATTGACGATACTACTTACCTGGATGATATTACTAAAGAATTGCTGTCGTTTGGTTCGGTCGACATAGATAAAAATCAAACCATAATTTGCGTGGTGGGCGATTTCGGCGCTGAGAAGCACGGCTATGCTGCCCGCGTATTGGAGGCTGTAAAACACATCCCCATCAGGATGATATCCTACGGCGGCAGCGACCATAATATGTCGTTACTGGTAAGTACCGGCGACAAAACAGAAATATTAAGAAGTTTACATAACAGGTTATTCTAATTTCGGATCCCGATAGCTATCGGGACGGAATTTCGATTGCGGAATTTTAAAATCCTAATAATCCCTTTAATCAGGCAAATCCAGGTTCAATGTTCAACACAAATACCATATCCCGTTTTCAGCAATTAGAAACACCGTTTTATTATTATCACCTCGATGTTTTGCGCAAAACGCTGGAGGCTTGCCGCGCGGCATCGTCAAAGCATGGCTTTCATGTGCATTACGCCATGAAGGCAAACTTTAACCCCCGCGTGCTTGATATGATAAAAGACTATGGTTTTGGGGCCGATTGTGTAAGCGGCAACGAGGTAAAGGCCGCTATTGCACACGGATTTGGTAAGGAAAAAGTAGTGTTTGCCGGAGTAGGAAAATCAGACAAAGAGATAAACCTCGCGCTGGATGAAGATATTTTTTGCTTTAATGCTGAATCGGTGCAGGAACTGTTCGTGATTGACGAATTGGCAAAGGCTAAAAACAAAGTAGCCAAAATTGCTATCCGTATAAACCCTAATGTTGACGCGCATACCCACCATTTTATAACAACCGGGCTCGACGAAAATAAATTCGGAATAAATACCTGGCAACTGCCTGAAGTTGCCGAGGCGCTGCGTAGATGCCCTAACCTGCAGTTTTTGGGAATACACTTTCATATCGGTTCACAGATTACAGATATGGAAGTTTACAAAAACCTTTGTAACCGCATAAACGAAATACAGGATTGGTTTGAAGACCATGGCTTTACAGTAAAAGTGCTTAACACCGGCGGCGGACTTGGCATTGATTACTATACTCCCGATAGCAATGGCGTTAGCGATTTTGAAAGCTATTTTAAGGTGTTTAAGCAGTTCTTGAATGTGCGCCCCGGCCAGGAAGTGCACTTTGAATTGGGTAGGGCGCTGGTTGGACAATGTGCTACGTTAATTTCGCGGGTGTTATATGTTAAAAACGGGCAAAAGAAAAACTTTTTAGTGCTTGATGCCGGTATGACGGAACTGATAAGGCCGATGCTTTACCAGGCGTACCATTTGATAGAGAATGTTAGTCGGAAGTCCGAAAGTCCGGAAGTCCGTCCCGATAGCTATCGGGAGTCCGAAAGCCAGGAATCTCACGTCTCACATCTCACATCTCACATCTATAAATACGATGTAGTCGGCCC
>JBDUDE010000188.1:0-22457 GCA_040003105.1 Mucilaginibacter sp.
AGATACTCCGTCAGGTGTTTGCCAGCAGGCTCATTCCCATAATCCATCAGGCAGAAGGACGGATGATTTCCGTATGCCTCAGTGATTTTTTTACTTTCCTCGTAAATAAATTTATCCAGCGGTTCGCCATCGCCGATTACTGCGCCCTGGTTGGCCCATGACGAACATTCAATCTGGAAATACATACCCAGCCTGTCGCCTGCGGTAAACGCAGCTTCCGGCGGGCACCAGGAATGAAAACGGATATGGTTTAACCCAAAATCTTTACAGGTACGCAATATGCGGAGCCAGGATGCCACGTCGGTTGGCGGATAACCGGTTAACGGGAATGCTGCGCAGTCAAGTGTCCCCCTTAACATCGTTGGATGCCCATTGATCAGGAACTGCGTACCTTCAGCGCTGAATTTACGCATGCCGAAATGAACAGTCCGTTTATCATTCCCCACCCCTGATGCCAGGGTAACCTTCATCGCATACAAATTTGGGTGATGTTCGCTCCAAAGCTCCGGGTGGGCGCCCATCGGGTATACGATGTTGATGGTATCTGATAAACTTCCGGAGATATTTGTTTTGGATACAGCCGGCAAAGCCAATTTGCCCTGAGTTGGGATAGCCTGCAGCGTTAGCCTCACCGCCTTTTTGGTCAGCGGGTCTTGCTCGATAACTATCCTGGCCAAAACTTGTTTCTTGTCGATATCCGGGTATAACTGTACATCTTTGATAAAGTTCCGCGGTTTCGCGGTCATATAAATCCGGCCAACCATGCCATTCCAGTTACCCTGCGTGTGATCACTGATGCTGTGCGAGTTTTTCCCGACATTGATTTCATTGACGCGGTTATCAACGCGTACAGAAAGGGTATGCCGACCGGCGATAGGTCCTTTTAACAATAGGTAATCATGCGGTGTGCCAAGGCTGTTTTCGGTGCCGATAAACCGGTCATCAATGTATACACCGGTTGTCCAATGCGCACGTTCAATAAAAAGCTCAACCACTTTGCCACTCCAGGATGCCGGAATGGTGACCTCAGTTTGATACCACGCGGCGCCTTTGTAGTATTTTTCGGGCTGCAGCCAGAACGGTATTTTGATGTGCCCGGTTTTCCGATACCTGGCATACTCTGGTTTATAGAACCACGAAGAATCTTCAATGCTTCCCGTCCATTGCGTATTTACGGTAATTTCATC
This sequence comes from Mucilaginibacter sp., assembly GCA_040003105.1. Classification (GTDB taxonomy): domain Bacteria; phylum Bacteroidota; class Bacteroidia; order Sphingobacteriales; family Sphingobacteriaceae; genus Mucilaginibacter. The sequence continues at coordinate 1,188 of JBDUDE010000188.1, forward strand.
GCCCAGGTGATTACTGGTCATTGATCCGGGCAGTGTTATCTCTCCTCCAAGTCGTTTTTTATACCAATTATTTTCAACACCAATATCATTTGGATCTGTGCGGAACTTCCATTTGCCGGATAGCCTGATAGTATCCCCGGCAACTGTTACAGGACCTCGCGCAGCTTTTACCTGGACAGAGAAACTGAAGAACAGGCTTGCCGTTAAAATGATAGTGAGCGAATGTTTGATAGTCATAATTTTTTGTTTATAAATCCGGGGAAATTGTGGCAATTCAATGTAAGCGTTTTTTACGGTGCCTGCTATATGTGTTTTACATTGGCGGGCCACCTTAGTCAATTAAAAAGAATTCTTTTATTTCCATGAATAATTGGTATGTCGAAGTTAGCTTGCGCGATGAAAAATATCAATGGACATTTATTGGGAAAAGATGGATTAAATTGTCATTTTAAAGTGTTGAATCCTGAAATAAAGACTCGCTGATCTCTAATTGACATTTTAATAATTGCCGAATGGAATAATTATCAAAAAACACTCATTATCAATATATTGCATATTTAACCCGGCATGAGTGCACTATGTACCTATCATTTGACCAGGGCGTTGCATGGACATAATTATCGTATTGATGGATTTTTATACTATTCCGTTTTTATTAATTTTATAGCTTTTAAATTTACTTCCTGAGTTATTTGCGATGGCGGTTGTTGTAATTGAAAAAATAAAAGAAGGTTTTGTTGGCCAGCGGATGATCGTTCTGCCGCCCAATGTGAAAAAACACTTGCTTAAAAATGAGCTGATCAAAAGATGCTGCCTCACCGCAATCGGCTTTTATCCCAGGGCTGTTAACCACGACCGGGAACGAAAGGCCGGCAGTCAGCAATATATTTTATTGTATTGTGTAGAAGGTACCGGGCAGATACATATCCAGGGGGCTGATATCGGCCTGACGCCGAACACTTATTTTATTATCCCGAAAAATGTACCGCACCATTACCGCAGCAGTACCGAAAACCCATGGAGCATTTATTGGGTGCATTTTATGGGAGAAAGTGCCGACTTGCTCTATCAAAGATATGCAGAACAGAACCAGCCCGGGAAAGTAATCATTCCTTATGAAGAAAAGCGGATACTGGCATTTAATGAAATTTACGGCCTGGTTGAGCGTAGTTTTGAAAGGAGAGAGACGGAGATTTCCAATATCAAGTTATTGGATTTTGTCTCCTCGTTTATTTTTCATAAAGAGATCAATCCTTCCCTGCAGGAAAGCAACGTCATAACCGACTCAATCAGCTTCATGAAAAATAATCTTCACCAAAACATTTCTCTTGAAGAACTGGCGGACCGCCAGCATTTGTCTGTTTCACATTATTGCAGATTGTTTACCGCCAAAACGGGGCGCGCTCCCCACCAGTATTTTAATCAGCTGAAGATATGGCAATCATGCCAGTACCTGTACTTTAGCGACCGTAATATTAAGGAAATTTGCACCGAGCTTGGATTTGATGATGCCTATTATTTTTCCAGGCTCTTTAAGAAATTAATGGGCATTTCACCTGCAAAGTATAAGAGCCAGTATAAAAACAAATAAAGGGTGCACTTTTCAGCACACCCTTTACTTATTTTGAGCAATTTTTTGTTACCACTTCCGACTCTTTTAACCCGATGTAATAATTAGCTATAACGCAAACGTTTGCGCTGTATTGACTATAAATTAGGTAGCACAGGGCTCAATTAACAGGCAATTTAACTTCTATTTAATTTATTATTCCGTTATGTACATAAAATGCCAACGGGCTCATCTTATCACAGTTTGAAATTCATCATTTCTGTATATCAATCGTTTGCGCTGTTAAATGCTTGGATTTTAATTGGTATGAGCTTAAGTATAGCTTATTTTCGTAATGGTTAGGACCATAAATTGAGTTCAGACCTTAGAACAAATAAGCGCGCATAAATTTTTAACATACGTTTTTAATATTTCTTCGGCATGAAAAAAGTATTTCTGATCGTTTGCCTGGTGGTTATCGCTATGGCAGATTCCTATGCACAGGAGGACGCGGTGATAAGAGAGTATAACAAAAGTTTTACTACTTATCCTTTTTCAGACCCAAATCCAATACCAGTATACACCAATATTTATCCGTATTTCAGGTATGATGGTTTTACCGATAAACCGGTTCAGAAGGAATGGAAAGTAGTTGAACTGGAGAATAAGTACCTTAAGTTGATGATAACACCCGGGATAGGGGGTAAAATATGGTCGGCTATTGAAAAATCTACAGGCAAGCCGTTCATATACGACAATCACGTCATCAAATTCCGCGACATAGCTATGCGGGGGCCATGGACAAGTGGCGGAATTGAGCCGAATTATGGCATAATCGGGCATACGCCAAACACTGTTACCCCGGTCGACTATCTGGCCCGTAAAAACGATGACGGCAGCGTAAGTTGCATTATTAAGGTTCTTGATTTACTTTCCCGGACGAACTGGACGATGGAAATAAATCTGCCTGCGGATAAGGCTTATTTTACCACTAAATCATTCTGGTATAATTCAAACATGGTTGCAGAACCATATTATCATTGGATGAACACTGGTATAAAGGTAGATGGAAATTTACAATATATTTTCCCTGGAACCCGCTTCCTGGGCCACCAGGGGGAGCATGGAGATTGGCCCGTTAATAAGCAAAATGGCAAAGACGTTTCGTGGTATAAAAACAACGATTTCGGGGGCTATAAATCGTATCATGTTTTTGGCAAGTACACCGATTTTTTTGGAGCCTACTGGCACGACGATAATTTTGGCATGGCCCGGTATGGTGGTCATGAAGATAAAGCGGGCAAAAAAATATGGATTTGGGGCCTGTCACAACAGGGAATGATATGGGAGAAGTTATTAACCGATACTGACGGGCAATATTCCGAGATCCAGTCAGGCAGGTTATTTAATCAAACAGCAGACAAAAGCACCTTTACCCCCTTTAAGCATAAAAACTTTGTGCCCGGTGCAACCGATACATGGACCGAATATTGGTACCCGGTGTTAAACACAAAAGGATTTGTTGAAGCCAATAACTATGGTGCATTAAATGTAAAATATGAAAACGGGTGGTTAAAAGTGTATTTCAACCCAGTTCAGAAATTGGATGAAACACTTGAAGTAAAACAGGCCGATAAAGTAGTCTATTCAAAAAAAGTTGAATTAAAGCCACTTAAAACTTTTATCGATTCTGTTAAAATGAGTGCAGCACCCGGGAACCTGGTCATCACGTTAGGTGGCGATAAATTAATTTACAATTCTGACTCGGGCGCATCTAATTTAAGCCGCCCGCTTGATATGCCAAAAGATTTCAACTGGAACGCTACTTATGGTTTATATGTGCAGGGACAGGAACTTGCAGACGGGAAAATGTATCCCGAGGCTGAAATTAAGTTAAAGGCAGCCCTGGACAAAGATCCCGATTTCCTGCCTGCTCTTGTAAAAATGGCCGAGCTGATGTATCGTAATATGAATTATACAAAAGCACTTCAACTGACAAAAAAAGCGCTCAGTATCAATACTTACGATGGCGCCGCCAATTATTATTACGGCGTTGTAAACGCGCAATTGGGTAATGCTATTGATGCAAAAGACGGGTTTGATATTGCCGCTTTATCAATGGATTACAGGAGCGCCGCTTGCAACGGCTTAGCCCGGCTGTATCTAAGGGAAAAAAATTGGGATAAGGCAAATCATTTTGCCGCAAAGGCGCTTGATTTTAACCACTTTGATGTGACAGCCCTGCAAACCGGGGCCATTGCTTATCGTTATAAAAACAAAAAGACTGATGCAGAAAATGTATTGGATACGATATTGTCGTTCGACCCGCTGAATCATTTTGCTCAATTCGAAAAATATTTACTACATCCATCTGAAGAAAACAAAAACAGGTTTAATTCAATGATCCGCGACGAACTCCCTGTGGAAACTTACCTGGAACTGGCCATGAGTTATTACAATACCGGATGCTATGACGAATGCGGGAGAGTGTTGCAGCTGGCCCCGCAAAATACTTTGGTTGAATATTGGCTGGCATTTTTACAGGATAAAGAGGGAAAGCCCTTTTCGGTGGGTTTAGATAAGGCGAATAATGCATCACCGGCATTTGTATTCCCGTTCAGATCTGAAGACGAAGCCGTGATGCTTTGGGCTAAACATCAAAGTACTAATTGGAAACCCAAATATTACCTTGCGCTTTTATACCGGGACAGGAACCACATTGATGAAAGCAGGAAGTTATTTGCTGAATGTGGAAACGAACCGCAATTCGCACCTTTTTATGCTGCACGCGCTGCTACGGTAACGGGAGCAACGGAACTAACCGACCTTAAGAAAGCAGTAAGCCTTGAGCCTGCGGAATGGCGTTATACAAAACTGCTATGCGAATACTATGTAGCTCATCAGCAAGTTCAGGATGCTTTGAATCTCATTCAACCTTTTTATGCCGGTCACCCCGATAATTATATAATAGGCATACTTAACGCGAAGGTGTTATTGCTGGATAAACGCTATAAAGAATGTGCTGATTTACTGACTAATATCAACATTCTGCCGTTTGAGGGTGCTACTATTGGTCGTGAATTATACCACCAGGCGCAATTAATGCTGGCAATTGATAATATGGCTGTCAAAAAACATACTGCAGCATTGGCCTTTATTGATGCCGCAAAAAAATGGCCGCAGAATTTAGGTGCTGGCAAACCATATGACGTAAATACAGACGAACGCCTGGAAGATTGGATGACCTATAGCTGCTATGTGCAAACAGGAAAGAACAAGGAGGCATCGGCGCTTTTGCACAAGATCGTTGATTTTAAACCTGAAATTGAGAATGGTGTTAATAATTTTTTGCCTGCCAACGAACTGGTAGCTGCCTGGGCTGTAGAAAAACTCAGCGGAAAAAAAGAGGCCGTTAAATGGTTAAATGCCCAGGCTACGCAATACCCCGACAGTAAAATAATATCATGGTGTAAGGATGTATTTAAAAATCAACACCCAGCGACGACCAATGGGAATGATGCAGAAATACAAATATTGAAACAATTGGTACAGGTAAAATAAAGACAAGGGAAAGGAATTGGGTGGAAAGGGGCAGTTGCCTTTCAGTGATTTCACTCGTGTTGGCCTGGAGGCGATATGATTAATACAACGGAAAAAGCTTTTGAGGCAGGCAGCGGCATTCCATAAATGGATGTACATCTTATTGTTGGATGTCGCCCAAACGTATTGGTTCAACTTTATTAAATGGTATTTACGTAACTAGCAGGGGAAGCTTGCTGTTGCCTCACGAGGCTCGCAATATCTTCTCCATTTTCCTTCCCTTTGCTAACTCATCCACCAACTTATCCAAATACCGAACCTGCTGGGTCAAAGGGTTCTCGATTTCCTCTACACGATATCCGCAGATTACTCCGGTGATGAGGTGTGCGTTGAGATTTAGTGAACCCAGTTGAAAGAATGTTTCAAAAGTTGCTTTTTTTTCAATCAGGTCTTTTAGTTTCTCGTTATTGAAGCCAGTTAGCCACTGTATAACCTGATGCAATTCTTCCTTTGTTCTACCTTTCTTCTCTACTTTTGCGAGATACAGGGGATAGACAGAGGCAAAGATCATTTTTGCAATGCGCTCATTTTGTATGTTGGTATTGTTCATATCTTATATTAAGTGACCGGATGTTGCAGTATCCAAAAGATCTACCAAAAATACCTACAAAAGCATTGATGACAAAAATAAATACCAGTAAAGACGAAAGGGAACAAGAATGGCTACGCCAAACCTCTTTGCTGTGATTCGAGCCGTTGATGATTGATGGAATAATGCTGCACTTAAGGCGTAAAGCCCTTTGGATATCTCTGTATTGACTCCAGTCCCTGCTTAATCAGTTTAGGGCCGTTTTGTGCACAATGGGAAATTTTTAATGGATTTCAAAGTGTTTTTCCGTTAAGAATAATGGAAAACAGTCAGCAACTGTTTTATTTAATTATTCTGCCAATTAATGAAATCCCCCTTTTCTACTGCTGTCGGTTACATGCTGCTTTTTTGAACCGGGCGAATCCGCAAATTTTTTCGCTGCTTCTTTTTTTGTAGTACCGTATTTGATATCGTCATTTCTCCTTATTTCCATCACGATTAGGCAAACGATAAAATTTAGAGCAATTACTGCAAGCGATAGCACGGCCAAAAATCGCTCTAAATGTGGATTTTCTTTAAGCTTCACCATGATTTAAGGGGTTAATAGTTTAAAAAATTCAGTTGTAGCATTTGTTGTTTGTTCTTTCCGGGTGTAACCAAGAAAGACCCTTAACGCAGTTCGCATTTTTTGGAGCATAAAGTGCACAAAAACAACACTCAGTATTAAAACGGGACCCTGGTGACGCAAACAGGTATATCACATTCCTGCGATAGCTATTTTCTAAGAATTCTCTATCGGTTACAAACCCGTACTCCCCCGGGTTAATATTAAGCAACCGTACAGTTCGTCAGAATGCGTTTTTGTCGCCTTTTAATGTTCCCCATATGGTAAGGAAAATAATGCGGAGATCAAGCCATGGGCTCCAGTTCTCAATATACCATATATCGTACTTTACTCTGCTATGCATCAGGCCAGGATCAGCGGTTTCCCCACGGAAACCGTTTACTTGCGCCCAACCAGAAATTCCAGGTTTAACAAGGTGGCGAACAAGGTAATTGTGTATTACCTGCTTCGACTCCAGGTTAAGTGGGGTAGGATGGGGGCGTGGCCCAATCACAGACATTTCTCCCAGCAACACGTTAATAAACTGCGGGAACTCATCAAGATTGGTTTTCCTTAATATTCTTCCTATCCTGGTAATCCTCTTGTCGTTTTTTGAAGCTTGTTGATATTTCCCGTCTTTCTCACTTACATCCTTTGAATGTGTGTACATCGACCTGAACTTGTAACATCTGATTTTCTTGTTCTTGCGGCCCCATCTTTCCTGTATAAAGAATATCGGCCCTTTGGAGTCTATCATTATAGCCAACGCCACGATAGGAAACAGCCATGAACACACAAACACTAAAACAAATAAGGTGAATAGTATATCAAAAACCCTCTTTATCACCCTGTTATGAATATTATCAAGCGGCTCGTCGCGCAAGGTTATCATCGGGAAATCGGCAAATGTGCTGATGCGATATTGCGAATTAATAAGTTCATGATAGGCTGGGATGATTCTTAGTTTTACCGCATGGTTACCTACGATATCGGCTATATGCTTTATTTTTTCGTTGGCGGCGTTCGGCAGCGCCACAACTACTTCGTCAAACTCTGTCATGTTAGTGCTCACATACTCATCAATTTTTTCCAGGTTTCCCAGGTAGCTGCCGTTTAGGTGAGGTTTCACTTCATCATCTAAAAAGCCAACCACTTCATAACCCAGGTGCCTTTGATTGTTGATGATATCAAAAAAGGCCATGCCGGTTTTGCCCGCTCCAATAATAAGAATCTTCTTTTGAGTGATTCCTTTATAATGCAGGTAGGTCATCAATCGTCGGTACAAGATTTTTTCAAGCGGTATTAATACACATAGCAATCCTATATAGGTATAAATGAATTGCTGGAAATGGTTGGTGTGGTGTATAGCAAAGAAAAATATGACGACTATACACAACTGCACAAATACATTGTGAAATGTATTGAGTATATTTTTAAAGAGCGATTTCGTGTTTAAATTGTCGTAAAAATTATTACTGCTACTACAAAAATACCAGGCGCCAACTAATAATATTAACATCCAAAAATCAACCAGGCTGAGTTTTGCATATGCCTGCCCTGTGAACATTACAATACCAACGTAGAAACTCACAAAAATCAGAAAGACATCATTTAGAAAACGGAAAACGTCAAAATTAGAGTCTTTATTTACTATCATGACAATTTATCTTAAAGTTATACTATTTATTAACTGTTTAAATCCCAATTGTCTACTTTTTTATTGTTGTTTAGTTTAAAAAAATGATTTAAATTAATTAAAATTTGCATTTTATTTCATTAGGTACAGCAAATATAGCAATTGTTGCCTGTTTTATGATATTTTAAGACAGTAAAATGTATTGATTTTTGCATTTTTAAGGATTTGTTAATATTTTGACATGATAATACATGTAAAAATTGTTTAATATAAAATATTGGCATTTTTTTGATGATTTTTAATTAGTTTAAGGCATTAAAATATAAATAATATAAAATATTATGTGCGTTTATGGTATAAAATCGCTAATTTTTGAAGTTTTGAGTGAGTTAATTAAAAAATTATGATTAAAATTATAAAAGCCTATTCTTTTATAGCATTCCACTGGGCTGAACAGGAAAGGATTTGCCGGTTTTTAAAAACAATGCCGGGCGGACAGCGATCAATCCACTACATCGTTAAAACATAGTTTACGGGAAGCAGTTGGTTTTTCAACCTAAATGACGAATCGATTTATAGAGGCTGACTTGTTGAATAATGTCGTTGACAAGGATAGGAAAATAGTAGGGCGCCAGCTTTAGAATCATCTTTTGCGTAAGGTTCCATTGTTTCTGATACACCACCCTTTCCTTGAGCAATTACTGACCTTCCCGCTGCATTTGCTTCAAGTGGCGTTATGCCATAATCCTCCCGTTGACCGCTAAATATCGGTATTTGACACAACATTAATTCCTGTATCCTTTTTGGACATATTTATATTGTGTGCGAGGCCAAAGCACTTGGTAAGAATTTTTTTTAAAAGAGGAGATCAGGGATGTAAGAGTTTTCTTAGACTTATGAAACCCCGGTTGAGGAATGCTCTACAAGCGATGCATATAACTGATAAATCTTATTTGCATTCTTTGAGCTGTTAAAGGCAAATACATGGTTATGCCCCGCCAAACCGATTTCTTCCCGCAATTCCTGACTTTTTAATAAATCAAGCAAGCAGCTCTTTAAGATTGAGAAGTCGTTAGACATGTAGCCATTTTTCTTATTATTTATTACATCTCTGTTTCCATCTGCATCGGTAACTACTATAGGTATACCTAATGACATTGATTCAAGAAGGGAGAAACTTAATCCTTCAAATTTACTTGTCAAAAGAAAAATATCAATTGAATTATAAAATTCTTTAATGTTTGAGTAATACGACCAATCTTTTATTTCTACTACGTCAACTAAATTATATTCTTTTATATATGCTTTAACTTCACTGGCTAAATGGTCATGATAACCCGCGCCCAACAAAATAAATTTTATGCCGGGTCTTTCGAGTGAAACATGATGGGCCAGTTTAAGAAAAAGTAGCGGATTTTTTTGGAACGTCATTCGCCCAATCATTCCAATTTTGTTTTTTAATTCGTAATTTCTGTTAACTATCTCCGATACTTCGGTGTAATTATCCACAGTAAATACTTTATTCTTATTATACCCAACTTCGTGAATCGCCCTTTCCGACTCAGAGTTTGATACGGCCAAAAGATATGATTTAAATTTAGTTGCGCTTTCAATTTTTTTAAAGCCTTTCCTTTTCAAACCGGCATATCCCAGAAATGAAAACGCATTTGGCGTAAAAATAGTTGGAATATTAAGCACAAACCCTGCAAACCTTCCATGCATACCTCCTTTTGCGCTGTGGCAATGAATTATATCCGGTTTAATCTCCCGTATTATCTTGATAATATCCTTGCTGGCTGCAATATCCTTTAGCAAATTGGGAGATCTGACAAATGAAGGTAAAATGTAATGCTTCTCAAAAAGAAACTCTTCGGACGTCAAATAATCTTTACTGCTTATAAGGTAGTGCTTATAACTTTTTTTGTCAGGGTTATATTTAGCAATATTATCGATATAAGTTTTAACCCCGCCACCTGCTTGTGAAATATGTAATATTATAATCATAGTTTGTATTGTAATGATATCATAAGTGCCATGAATAATAAAATGCTTCGATCAGTTTAACTTATTCCTTCCAATATAGATTCCTCGCTATTTATATCATTAATTAAATTATTAAGCTTTGACGCTGAATCAATCCAGGAATATCGGGAGGCGTTTTTTATACCAGCTTCAATTAAGTTGGCGCTAACCTTGTGCTCGTTTAAAACCACTTTAATTAACGTAGAAATTGCATTCACATCCTCGGGGTCAAAATACAGAACGCTATCCTTTAATACTTCAGGCATTGAAGCGCGATTTGATGAGATAACCGGACATCCGCATGCCTGAGCCTCTAAGGGTGGTATTCCAAAACCTTCGTATAATGATGGAAAAATAAAAACAGATGCGTTTTGGTATAAAGAAATTAACTGATCATCACTTATATGTCCTAAAAATTTTATACCAGGATTATCGGTCATTTTCGTCATCAGATCTGACCGCGTGAAGTTACTCTCTTGAGAACCTACTATCTTTAGTTCAATTGAATCTCCAAGATCTGCTAAAAAAAAGGCCTCAATCATTCTTTCAAAATTTTTATGGTAATTTGGAGACGAAACCGCGAGTAAATATTTTTTTTTATTCTTTGTTTTAATTGGTGCCGGATGAAATTTTTGGTCAATAGCGTTCGGAATAACATGAATTTTTTTTGCAGGGTAATTAAAGTATCCACTTATTTCTTTTTTGGAAAATTCACTCACCGTTATAAATAGCTTTGACTTTTTGAGCATTTTCGGAACTAAAAAACTATAATATGCCCTAAAACTTTTGGAAAAACTCTGTGGATATTTAATAAAAGTTATATCATGATGTGATACTATTTGATTTTTATAAAAAATAGGAGCAGTACTTCCAAGATTTATGAGCAGGGGATTTGACCTTTTTTTTAGAAATAGGGGCAAATCTATTTGCTCCCATAAAGGCCCGGAACGTTTACCTATTTTTAGTATTTTTAATTTTAGAGTTGTATCATTTTCGGTAATATCCGGAGGTGCTAAAAAACAAACGTCATCTCGTAATTTGCTAAGAGCAATACTTATATTTATTGCAAACCTTTGCACACCGGTAAGTTTCTGAGAAAAAAAGCGAGCGTTAATATAAATCATTGCTTATGCTGGTGGATATTGAATTACCATTATTTTACAAGGGAAGATTGGTGCCAGGGTTAAAAACGATGCATGTTTGATTTTAATGATCGTCCGACAGATTTATAAACCGGCAATTTGGTATCACTGTCCCTTTTTATGATACCGAAATTTCTTTCATACCCATTTGCCCGGGGAACTTTTAATGTGGGTTCATCCAAAAGTTCATAAATGAAGAGCGCTTTAACATTCCTTATTTTACGACAATTAGCAATGTAATTATTTAAAATTGCCGCTTGATCATCCTCTCTATTAAAATGGATTCCATAGTTAGCTGAACCCAAAAAATGGTTTAATTCTGTAATCCAGATGGGTTTTGAGAAATTGTAAATTTTTGCCAGATTGGTCATTAAAGACTTAAAATCGGGTGATTGGTCATAGGATTTGTTCGGATAAAAATGCGACCCAATAATATCAAAACTAACATTAAGGTTTTTTAATAAACTTATGAAGCCGTAGTGCGTTTCTGACATGTCTATTATTGTCTTGGCATTTGGATCCTGCTCTTTAATACCAGCATTCATCCCTTTCAAGTATGCCGCTATTATTTGGATTTCACTGCCGTTCCCATAATCACTTGCCAAAGTGCCCGGCGATTTTCTATTCTTAATATCATTTAAAATACGAATATCCAATTCATTACCGAGTTCATAATGATCAAAATATTTACCATAATTTTTAGCGAATTGAGAGGTTAGTTTTTTAGCCCCATTAATAGCGGAAAGCGTATCATGATAGTTGATAAAACGTTCTGCAGTTATCATTGGCAACAATTTTATGTTAGCTTGACTACAAGCTCTTGCCAATTCGAAAAATGTTGATTCATGAATAATTTTACCACTATCATTACATGACGCGTCTATGCGGTAATATATAAATCCCAAATCTTTCATATATTGAACTTGCTTGCTAACAGGAACAGACAAGTAATCGGGCCGGTTTAAGGGATGCCCATTAACTCCAAGAATAAATGTGTCATTATTTTTTTTTGCGTCCGTTTTTCGTTCAGGCCCACTTTTGGTAAAAGCGTTTAAGATGGTGTACACCAAAAGCCCCAGGCTTAATACTAATGCAAATGTGAAAAAGGGTTTTTTATTAATGGGATTTTTCATTTTTGTAAAGATTAAATACTTAAAAAATAAACCAATTAACTAGTCACTTCCGCTTGCGATATCAGTGCCTAAGCTACAATGTCAACCGGCGCTATAGCTGCTGTTAAAGCCTCATCATCTATATCATTATTTTTATATACAATAAACAAACTAAATGCAATTACTAACTGGCCGATAGGCGATTCAACAATGTTTGTGGTGATTCCGTAACTAAATAAAAATACGGCCATGTATTTAAATAAATCACTATTTACAGTCTTTAAGCGTTTTAAAACCACTAAAAATAAACCAAATGCCAAAAGCCCTATATTTGCATATAAGTATATAAACAAATTATCGCCCGGGCTTCCCATATTTGCATTGCCATACACCTGTTTTCCTAAACCGACGTCTCCTATCCCTAATCCAAAAACATAGGAGATAAACTCAGTGAACTGGCGCATAATAAACGGCCATTCGTTATTGATCCTATCTTTAAAAGATTCATTACTTAATATGGGGATTTCAAAACCTTGCAAAATCCCCAAAGGAAGCGAAACCATTAGTATCGATAGCGAAATAATGGTAATTTGTAATGATACTTTCTTGAACGCAGATTTAAACCCATTAATTATATAAACGAAATACACTAAAAGCAATGAAATCAGGCATCCTTTTGTAGTAGTCAAGTAAATAGAAATGAAAGCTATGATAAATGTTATATGTATAATTATAAAGTTTTTGTATTTATAAAGTATCAATATTAATAAAAACAACATAGCCATAGCAGCATCAAAAGATGTTCGGGAAAAGCCCGCGATCCTTTCTACGCCAGAAGCAGTCCAATCGCGCGAAACATCAACACTGTTACCGCTTAAGTTTGTAAAAGACAACCCTTTCCACGGAAAGTCATAATAATAATCATAAATTATGCCGGCAGCGCACAATAAGAAAATTACTATAAATAGGCTTTTATGAGTATCTAAGAAGCCTATAAGTTCGTCGCTGAACACACAAAAAAACAGCAGCGGCGTAATAACATAGAAAACATAAAATACTTCTTTATAATCTGCAAGTGAAAGAGAATACAATAATATTACCACTAAATATGAAAACACCCAAATATTATTATTTATAAGCGTAACAATAGATTTGGACTTGTATAGTAGAACCAAAGAAATAAAAATGAAATTAATTGCGTATACCAAAAAATCAGCACTCAAAATAAATGAATACAAGAAACGCAGAGGGGCCTGAAAAAAAAGGCTAATTATGGTATAATAAACAAAAAGGTTCTTGAGTATCTTCATGAATTAATTTTAGTTAATTGATAAAACTTTATCATATACCCTTAACGTTTCCGTTAAATTTTTTTTTATACTAAATTTGGCTGCATATTCAACTGCCAGGCTTCCTTTTTCCGCAATCGAAAGAGCGTCATTACTTATCATCTCTATCTTCCTTTTTAATGAACCTGTTGTAGGGGTAAATAACCAGCAACAGCTTTCGCTATAAAGCTCTTTTAAGCCTCCCCGGTCGCTCATGCAAACCGGAACACCGTAAGACAGCGCTTCAATTACCACCCTTCCGAACGGTTCAAACCAAAGGGAGGGAATGATAAGGGCATCAATTTTTGAAAAAAAATCGCCTGGTTTAACTACTCCTAAAAATGAATGTTTAATATTTGAGGCCAGTAAGGTTGTACCGCTCTTTTGCACCGTATCCATTTCGCCTTTGCCTGCAAACAATATTTCTATTTTTGCAGATGTTACGTCGTTTAGATTGGTAAGCTCATCAATTAAATAATCAAATCCTTTATCTGCAGTGAACCTGCCAATGTAGCCCCAGGTTACTTTACCGGATATCCCTGTCAATTGAGAGGGGTTTTGTGCGACATTTGTTTCTACCGCATTAAAAACCATACTTGAAGCAGATTTAATTGTACCGTATTGTTTATGTTTTGCTATAACAAAATCACTAATGCCAATAAAGTGATCGGGATATTTAAAAAAGGGCTTCTTTAGTTGGTATGTCGCCCTACAGTCAGTACATAAATTGTCGCAGGTATGTCCGTTTTTAAATAAAATAGATTTATGGCAAAGCAGGTAATAATCTCTTATTGTATGCACCAGTTTTATTTGCCGTGCTTTAATTAATTTCCAAATAACAGGCGATATTCCCTGTATATTATTGGTGTTTATGATGTCTGGATTTATTTTATCAATTAGTTTTCCAAGTATATGGTAGTGGAATAAATTAAAAGAATCGATTAAATGCCATATAATTTTTACCAAAGCATTGGCGCTTTTTTTTGTATAGATACTGTAGATGTTTTTTTCTTTAAATTGAATTATTAATACGCCATTGTGCCTGTATACTCTTTGGCGCTCACCAAGGCAAATAACAAATACCTTATTACCATCTGCAACCAGCGCCTCTGCCAAATATTGTACAGATAACTCGGCACCGCCTACAAATTTTGGATAATAAAATGTATTAATAATCAGTATGCGCATGTTACACCGCCGGTTTAATCATCAGTCCTTTTATTTTTCTTATTACCGTTATAAATTCAACCCGACCCTCATACAGCGTATATAACAATAAGATTATTAACATCGTAAGTTTCAATAAAGGTAAATTATAACAGATAGCACCCCATAGCGCCACTGAAATAAGCATTTTAGGCACCCAAAACATAAGCGCATTATATTTATTAAACTTTAAAGCGCCTATATATATATAGGTAACATTCATTAACAAAACCGGAACTAAAAAGCTTAATGCATAGAATTTTGCAATGCTTAATAATGATATTGTAGCACCAAATACAATCCCACCTATTAAAAACACAGCGCCTATCCACCCGGATATCATAAACTCCCGCTCCTTGCCTTGTAATATTAAAAGCGAGCCTACTGTTGAAAGCAGTGTCTGCGTATAAATTAAAAGGCCGAAATAAGGTAAAAACTCGGCCACTTTAATCCAATTATTACCCCATAACAGTAAAACCAACTGGTTAGGGAAAATAATCAGGATTAATACAAGCGGAGAAGAAAGAAAAGTGATGGTTCTTAATACAAAATAATATTCCCCTTCAATATCACCTCCTTCTTTCTTCAATTTTTTTAAACTTGGGAAAAGTATATTGGCGAATAACGCAGAAATTAAGAGCAGTGGTAGTTGTAATAATTGATAAGCCCTGGCATACAGGCCAAGTTGTGCTGAGCCGTACCATTTGCCCACTATCATGTTATCTGAATTTCGCGACCAATAGTTTATCGTGTTAAAACCAATTACACTTGACACCAACCTCCAGGTATGTTTAAAACCAACTTTAATATAGTTAAGAGGATATATTTTGAATCCAAGTTTTACCTTTTTTTCATAAAATACCGCCATTATTATTGCGCTGATAATTTGAGGAAACACGAGTGCCCAAAAGCCTGCGCCCAAATAAGCTAATATTATAGTAACACTAACAGACGCTACCATTGCAAGCAATGTTATTTTGCCGATGTATGCAAATTGCAGCCTTTTTGCTAAAACAGCCCCCTGGGCCAGGCTGAGGCTGCGGAATATAAAAGTAAAGGATAAAACTATAGTTGGCAGGAACAGTTCTGAGCTTTTATAAAAATAAGCTATGGGGTAAGCCAGTAGTATAGTAATAAGGAATAATATAAGCCCCAATATCCAGGCCAGGTTGGTTAATATTCGTTGGTAGGTATTTCCATAGTCACTCCTGATAAGCGCATAAGATAATCCGCCATCAGAAAATACCAATATAAAATTTGTAAAGACTGTAATTAAGCCAATTATACCATAGCTTGCCGGCGACAGTAAACGCGAAACTACAATTGTAGAAAGAAAATTTATACCCTGGGATAAATAAGTAAACCCGCCTGATATCAATATGTTTTTGAATAGTCCTTGTTTAAAACTCACTGTTTTTCAATTTTTTAAAATTGTTTTTTATAACTCCGGCTGTCACTAACACAGGTAAAGTAGCTGAAAATAAAAATGTGGCATTTGTAGATGATGATACTTTCCGGTAGGCTTTAAAAAACTGCTTGAGCCCTAGTTTTTTGTACATTAATAACCGCCAGTTTTGTTTAACAAAAAAATCAGCTTCTAATAGGTACCTTTGAAAGTAACTGACCGGAAGTTTTTTGTAATTATCAAATACATCATTGATCAAGCCGTCATCGCCATATCCCCAGTCTTTCTTTTTTACTGGTTGCGTTACCCGAACAGGCAGACTACTGACTCTATAAATATTTCCCTTTAAACTCCATATACCTATGAAATAAATATACATATACAGGTTATTTACTCCATTTTTCGAATACACATCCAGTAAGCCATCCCTTTTTAATACCAGCCCACTTAATTGGTGCCCCCTGTAGGAATTTTTTAAAGTGGTAGCGAACCCTGGTTTAAAAACTATAGTTGGCTCCATTTTATCTCTCGGCGGTCCTAATATTTCATCATCAACCGAAACGGGGAAATAGTTTGGTATAATAACATAAGTATTCTTATCATTATTGATGATACTAATGCATTCCATAAAATACTCATAACTGATATAATCATCATCGCCCAAATACATTATGTATTCGCTGGTGCTTTTTGATAGGACAAATAAAACATTAAATAATGGCCCCTTATTTTGGTCCTGATCAAATAAAATAATCTCCAGCGGATGATTTTCCTTAAAAGTCTTTATCATTTCGCCGGTATCATCTGTCGAGCAATTGTTAGAGATAATTATATTAACGCTGTCAACGCATCCTGCTTTTTGAATGATATCGTTCAGTATAAGCAGATTTCTCTGTAAGAATTCACCTCTGTTAAAAGTTGGAATTAAGATACTTAACATGTATTAATTGTTTATTTGCCTTAATATGCTGTGAGTAAAATAAAACCCAATTTTTAGCCAGGCCGTAAAGCAGCTTCAATTTATTTAGCCGGTTTTATCTTATGTACTCCCTAATCACTTTACTCATATAATCATAGTGGTCATCATTTAAACCAGGCCAAACCCCAAGCCAAAATGACTGATTCATTATGATATCTGTATTTGTAAGGTCGCCGACAACTCTATATTCCACATTTGTATATGCAGGCTGTCTCAGTAAATTACCGGCGAACAATAAACGTGTACCTATTTTGTTTTCTTCAAGATGTTGTACCAACATATGCCTGTCAGCAGCATCGCCTTCTCTAAGTGTTAAAAGGAAGCCAAACCATGATGGGTTACTATTAGGGGTAGGCTCCGGAAGAATGAAAATATCTTCAAATTCCTTCATTCTTTCATATAAGCTTAAGTAGTTTTTTCGCCTTTTTTCAACAAAGCTGTCCACCTTTTTTAATTGCGATACCCCGAAAGCTGCTTGCATATCTGTTACTTTCAAATTAAACCCAACATGAGTGTAAGTATACTTGTGGTCATACCCGTAAGGTAACGATCCTAATTGTTGCGAGAATCTGCATCCACATGTATTATCCTTACCAGGTTCACAATAGCAATCTCTTCCCCAATCTCTAAAGCTTTCGGCAAGTTTGCTTAATTCCGGATTATTAATAAGCACTGCACCTCCCTCGCCCATAGTTATGTGGTGCGCGGGATAAAAAGAAAAAGTTGCAATGTCGCCATAGGTGCCTGTTTTTTTATCGCGATAAGTAGCTCCTAATGAATCGCAATCATCTTCTACAACCCATAAATTGTATTTTTTTGCAACACGCATTACTTCATCAAGGTTAAACGGATTTCCCAGTGAATGCGCAATCATTATTGCCTTTGTTTTTGGCGACACTGCAGCTTCTATAAGGTCGGCCTGAACATTATGAGTTGCAATGTCAACATCCACAAAAACCGGCACGGCCCCGAATTGCACAATTGGATTAACGGTTGTCGGGAATCCGGCTGCTACCGTAATAACTTCATCACCACGCTTAATAGCCCTATCACCTAGCTTTGGAGATGTTAAGGCATAAAAAGCAACCAGGTTGGCCGATGATCCGGAATTTACGAGCAGTGCTTTGGGGGCGTTGAAATAAGCCGCAAATTCTGCTTCAAATTTATTGCCAAAGCGCCCAGTGGTTAGCCATCCGTCAAGCGCGGCATCAACTCCGTACAAAATATCTTCTTCATCAAGCACTTTACCTGTTACCGGTATATAGTTTTTACCAGGAATTATACTTTGGGTAGTATTTCTCTTTGCAATTTCTCTTAAGCTTTTTTCCAGTTCGGGGGTTAAAATGTTTTTTAACATACTATTGAAGGTAAATGAGTTTTTTTTTAAAATATTTATTAAGTGCCTTCCATTTCTATTGGTTGAGCAAATGGTTCCATCTCTGTAATAGGTTTACCGAAGGCTATCTTTGGATAAGTGTTTGTAAACGGGTCGATCATAATTTGAAGCAAAACCGGTTGATCTATATTTGTATCATTCCACATCCATTTTACTGCGGCTTCCATTTCTTCCTCTTTCGAAATCGTAATGCTATTAATCCCATATGCGATGGCTATTTTTTCGAAGTCGGGGGCGGAGTAGCCCCAGTAAGTAGACTGATATCTTGATTCGAAATAACTATCCTGGAACTGGCGGATCATTCCGAGGTTTTTATTGTTTAAGATGACAATTTTTACGGGTAACTTATTGCGAACTATAGTTTGCAATTCCTGGATATTTATTTGCATGCATCCATCCCCGATAATTGCAACCACTGGTTGTAAATTTAATGCAAAACAAGCCCCTATACCTGCAGGTAAGGCATAGCCCATGGCCCCCATTCCTGCCGACGTTAAGAAAAATTGATCTTTTGATAATTCAACAGATTGGGCCGACCACATTTGATGGCTTCCCACATCAGCAAGAAAGCATTTCGACAAAGGCGAATTTTGAGATAAAATATGTATTAACAGGTTAGGGTTTATACCATTGGGCGATAATTCCTTAATGTCTGGCCATTGTTCTTTCAAGCCGGTTAAGTATTCATACCACGACACTGCTTTCGGAAATTGCTCATTTGCTGCGTAGGCATTAAAATCCTCGAAAAAATAATTTGCGTCCGCTACTACGGGTATGCAGCCTTTTATCCTGTTGTTGATTTCGTTTGGATCGCAATCCACATGATAAATTATTCTATCCTCAAAAAACTTTGTATCAGCCCCGGTCTGCCTTATGTCAAGCCTGCTTCCCACAACAATTAACATATCACACTCGCCGAAGGCAATATTAGCCCAGCGGTTACCATAGCTGCCTATAAACCCAATTCTTTGCGGATGTTCAAATTCGATAGCATCTACAGCCAAAAGAGTAGTAACAACCGGGATATTGGTTTTTTCGATGAATTGTTTCATGCTATCAATAGCAAAACCTGACCTTACTCCGCGACCCACCAACAGCAACGGGCGTTTGGCCTCCCGGATATTTTCGGCTATATCATTTAAGGTTTCTTTCGCTACCTCTAATCTAACAGTCACTTCTTCCTCGGGCGGCGCAGCCGTAATATTTTGGCGTTGAACATCCATTGGTATGTCAATAAGAACCGGACCGGGCCTTCCTTCGGTAGCTATAAAAAATGCTTCTTCTAAAATTGCCGGCAGATCATCCTGGTGTTCAATTTTGTAACAAGCTTTTGTAATAGGTTTTACCATAGAGATTATATCCGTTTCCTGGAATCCCAATTGCCTTATATTTCTATCACCCTTTTGTTCATGGCGGTTAACCTGGCCTGTAATAAAAACAGCCGGCGCTGAGTCAAAGTAGCAACTGCCAATCCCGGTAATTAAATTGGTTGCACCCGGGCCGCTGGTAGCCAAAGCAACACCCGGGATGCCCGTGATGCGCCCGTAAGCATCAGCTGCAAAAGCCGCAGCCTGTTCATGATGTATGGTAATAATATTGATGGACGTTTTTTGATTTAACGAATCGAGCAGATGCGTGATCATTCCACCGGATAATTCAAAAACATGTTTAACCCCTTTTTGCTCCAAAAAGGTAGCTATGTAATCAGATGCCTTCATGATAGTTGTTTTTATAGCTGATGATTGTTCTGTAGAAACCCTCCTGAACTGAGATCCCGGGTTCCCATTCAAGGGTTTTTAATTTTTTTATATCAGGTACTATGCGGTTCACCTTTGAAGCGAGGTAAGTGCCATTACCTTTGTTTTCCATAACCACTTTTGTTGGGTTATTTTCAAATAAAGACGCCAGGATATTTGCGAGCTCGCTTACGCTATACTCACAAAACGGATTGCCTACATTATAGGCTTCGCCACTTGTTCCGTCGAGTAAAACTTTAAAGTAGGCTATCACAGCGTCAACTATGTAACAATAAGCCCTCCTGGCTGTGCCGTCGCTTTTTATGATTATGTCAGTTTCATTTATAACATTGGCAACAAAATCAACAAACACCCGGCCGTCGCCTAAGTCCATCCCGGGGCCATAGGTGTGAAAAGGGCGGATTATTTTAGTATTTACCTGGTATTGATGCAGATAACTTACACACATGTTTTCGCCCATTCGCTTGCTTTCTGCGTAGCAAGATCTTACAGTCAGTGGGTCTAAATAACCGTAGTGGTTTTCGCATACAGGCGCCTGGTCATTACTTAATGTCCCATATACTTCGCTGGAGCTAAAAAATAGAAAAGACTCAACACCTTGTTCCTTTGCCAGACTTAATAAACTATTAGTGCCTAATATATTAGCACTAAATGTACCTACAGGGTCTATACCATAATATTTAGGGCTTGCCTGGCTGGCTGCATGTATAATGAAATCTATTTTAGTATTTACCTGGATCGGATCGGACACATCTTGAACAATAAAAGACAGGTTAGGATTACTTAAATAATCGTTGAATCTTTTTTTTGCTTTATCGATATTTCTTACAAGACAAATTACCTTAATATCGTTTTCTAAAATATAATTGGCATATAAAAGGGCTTCGGCCATATAAGCAGGCAAAAAGCCATTACCACCGGTAATCAGTATGGTCTTTCCCGCAAAAATGGACCAGTTTATGCCTGCGCTAAAAATCGCAGCCAAATCCTCTTTTATAATTTTAT
>JBDUDE010000291.1:0-2022 GCA_040003105.1 Mucilaginibacter sp.
ATTGTGGAGGAAGGTTACAAGTTGGTGAAAAAATAGATTCAAGAGTCAAGAATGATTAAGTGTTTTTTTATCTTGATTCCTGATCTCTTGGTTCTTGAATGTTCACTACAAATCCCAATTAAAATCCACTTCCCTGCCGTTTAACTTCCATTTGGATGGGAAAGGGTTGCTCATCCAATCCAACGGTTCGCCTATAGGCTGAAGTTTAGCCGCTTTTGTAAAACATTCTTTAATGTACTTTTTCTGTGCTTCACCTGTGGCTTCAGGCTGTGCTGATATAAAAAGCGGTGCGCCACTTTCGGCAAGCAACTGCATCCACTGCTTGTTACGTTCCCACGATATATCTTTGGTAACGCCTACGCAGTCGCCATCGGCTGCATAAAACGCATTGTGCTGCGGCAGGCGGAAAGCCATGGTATTTACGCCCATTTTTTTAACGCGTGGCCACTCGCGTCCGCTGGTGTCATCGCCAATACGGTTTAGTTCAAACTGCCCGGCCGAGAGGTGGCTCATGGTGTTACACCCTATAATATAAATGCCATCGCCGGCAGCCCCGCGTATGGAGCGGTAAAGGTGATTGATTATTTCGGCGGTGGTTTTTGTTTTATCATAAAAGTTCCAATTGGGCGCGGAGAGTGCGTCTTTCATTTTAATCCCCCAGCGTCCAAAAATATCGTAGGTGGTATAATCATGCTTCACCATTTCAAAACCCCATTGCTTATAAACATCGAAATAGCCTTTAATGCGTTCAATATTTTCGGGGATGGTTGGATCGAGGATCGGTGCTTTAGGGTCATCCCTGCCGGGGATTTTTGGAAGCAGCAAACTTTCTTTTTCATCGTGCCGCGCGCATAGCGGACGAATCCATAAACCGGGACGCATGCCCAGTTTTTTTATCTCGCTGCCCATGGCGTGCATATCCTTAAACTTGTCGTTGGGTCTGGCATAGGTTTCATTCCATCCGCCATCACCGGGCAGCAGCGGCGAATACTCGGCCCAGCCCGCGTCGATTACCGAAAACGGGCGGTTATTGGTATCAGTAACCAAATCAGCCATCATGGCGGTGGTTTTCTTTATCAGCTCGTATGAGTTTTCGCCATAAGCAAAGTACCAATCATTAATACCGTAAACAGGTTGCTTTGGGAGGCGCGGTTTATCGCACATCAGTTTGCAAAAACGATGGGCGGTAGCAAAAGCGTTTTCGGTGGCTGTACTTTGCATCGTAATAATATCTGCGGCATGCAGTTTCCTGTTGCCGAGCTGCACCCCCGAACCACCCGAACGTGTATCAAGTGTAAGCTCAAGGTTCGAGGCCCCAACATTCCACCAGCAAATCGTGTTGGGCCCGGTTTTTACGCCGAAGCAGGCCGTATGCTTACCATCGTTTATCAATACATACCATGGATTTTTAGTATTTCTGTCGACACCACGCCAGGCAAGGTCGCCGTAGCTGCGTTCAAAATGGTCGCCCATGGTTTTGGCGGTGGGCGCGGTTTGGTGCTTCCACTTAAGTTTTACCCCCGTTAAAATGGTTTTTGGCGACCGGACATAAACCCCGCTACCATTGCCGTTTGTTTTAAAGCTAATGGCTACATCTTTATTGCTGAACTCGCCATTGCCCGTTGGCTTCAACTGAAACCAATCGGCGTCCGCCTGCCCCCAAACTTCATCCGGGTGGTTAATTAAAGCGGCGCTGCCGCTGGCATAAGTAATTCTGCTGAATAAAACAGCCGCTGTCGCGGTTGCCGATAGCTTTACAAAATGGCGTCGTTGCATATGTTTACAATAGCGTATACTGGTTATTAACCGTTAGGTAAACGGTACCTGAACGGTAAAAGTAGCTTATTGTAGTTTAAATTCAAAAATACAGGCTACAAGTTGAAGCATTTACTGCTTTAGCGCTTGTCCGGAAATTCAGACTTATTTAATATCAAGTATATAATTGCTAATAGCATGCGATTTAACAGGGGTCATGACGAAAAGTTGGGGGATAAATAGATTAAGCATAGATTTTAGCAAGTC
>JBDUDE010000398.1:0-6691 GCA_040003105.1 Mucilaginibacter sp.
GTTATTACTACGGTAGTAACCAACGGCGCTTTTTCTCACACCTATAGCATAACTATAACACGCCTTCCGCCAGCTCAGTTGTTTAGCCTTGTATTTAATCCTGGTATCACGGTGCATGTAGTAACGGGCCCCGATTATAGAAACTATGCGGGAACGGTGGACAATTCGTTAACCTCGGTAACCGTAACCCCGAAGGCTCTGGACCCTGCAGCAATAATAACGGTTAATAGTGTAACAGTAGCCTCGGGGACAGCCTCGGGCGCGATTAGCCTTAATGAGGGCGACAACACCATTACCGCAGCAGTAACCCAGGGCTCCACCAGCCATACGTATACCTTTGTGATAACCAGGACGCCATCATTTGTGATGGCCTACGACCCATCGAAAGACGCTCCGATCACCGGCGCAGACATCATTGTTCACCAGAACATATCACCAAATGGTGATGGCAAGAGCGACGGACTTGTTATTGAAGGCATAGCTGCCCACCCTGACAACAAACTGCAGATCATGAGCCGCAGCGGTGCACTGGTGTACGAGGCTAAAGGCTATGACAATGCTACTAAAGTATTTGACGGGCACGGTAATAACGGTAAGCTACAGCAGGCAGGTACTTACTTCTACTCTTTAGAATATAAGGATGGTAAGGAGACTAAGCATAAAACCGGCTTTGTTGTGCTGAAGTACTAAGATTAGAGATTAGTTAATCAGAAGATTAGGAAAAACCAGCCAACTGATCTCTGATCTCTAATCCAAAGCCTTACCAGGTGTTTAACCAGGTAAGGCTTTTTTATTTTTTAACTGTTAAAGTAATGGACTTTGACGGCGCGCGTTTTTGGCAAATACTACACGCGATCCAAAGATTATCGAAGGTTACCTTTCCCGATAATTATCGGGGTACACTACTCAAATTTGTCCACCATTTGTCCACCCCATATCGTTACCAAAACCTGCAAATGAGCGGTACATTAGCATATCGGTAAAGATTTTTTGCATGGGTTGCGCGCAAAACGATTATTTTTTTAAATTATTGCATAAATCGACATAAAAAAAATAAACGACAAAAATAAAAAGTATATTTAACGACATTTTTTTAATTAAAAAAGAGAGCCGCATGTTGAAACAATTACCCTATTCAACCGGCACGGGTCCAGTGGACTTTCGTTGTTCAAATTAACTTTTTATAACCAGCAAACAGGCGGGCTCAGGCAATGCCTTTTTGCAATAATATTAAATATGAAGAAAATATTTACGCTCGTATGTATGGTATGGTTTGTTGCAGGTGCATTTGCGCAAGCGCCGCCTAAAATGAGTTACCAGGCGGTAGTGAGGAACAGCAGCAACCAGGTGGTAGCCAACCAAACTGTAGGGATGCAAATAAGCATTCTGCAGGGCTCGGTAAGTGGTACTGCGGTGTACGTTGAAACACAGGCGCCCGTAACCAGCAGTAGCGGGCTGGTTGCTATTGTAATAGGGACGGGTACCGTAGTTAGCGGAAGCCTGGCTACCATCGACTGGGCAAACGGCACCTATTTTATAAAAACAGAAACCGACCCAACAGGTGGTTCAACATATACTATAACCGGCACATCGCAATTGCTGAGCGTACCTTATGCGCTGTCTGCAGGTACTTCGGGTAAAGCTGGGACGGCCGACACGCTCAAAAGCGGGCCTGTTGGGGTTAATAACCTCCTCTTGATGTCAGACGGCACCGGCTGGCTTTCTAAAGACAAAGACGGTAACGGCCTTACCATGCGCATGGCATCACAAACACGTATTGATGGGTATGTTGGTATTCCGGCAGCAAACAACTACCGGTACCTCACACCCAAAAACAAGAGCTATAAAGTGGGATTTATGGAGATGATAGCAGCAGATCCGGGTAACTATCATGCACGGATTGACGATGGTGGCTTCAATTCCAGTATTAACGGGTTAGGTTCAATGTGGGCCGAAGGCGAATCACCAATTACTAACGGGGCTGCCTTTTTTGTAGCCCCTGTGCATTTGCCGGATAGCGCAGTTATAACCGGGCTCAGCGCGCAAATGATAAATACCTTTAGCAGCGTGCCGCCAATTGCAGAGTTGTACCGCACCGATGGTTCCGGTTATTTGAACAATAGTGCCCAGCTTATTGCTACAGTCACCGCAACTAACTCCACGAGTTTAGTCCAGACTGTTTCGACGTCGTCTATCAGTTCATCATTTAAGGTAGTCGACAACGCAAATTATATATATTTTATTCGATACACAGGCGTGCAGAATTCGCAAAACCTCAGGTTTATATCAGCTACAATACAATACAGGATATACCGCTCGGAATATTGACGAATTTATAAAACGGAAACAAAATATTAACAATAACATAAGCACATTTGTGCAGAGTAAAAAAACGTAAACCATTAGCCTTGTTGACCATGATGACGCTCAACCCTTCACAATTCCCTAACCGCTGCGCGCTGCGTAACGGGGGGCGCTTATTTGCAGCCGGTAAATTTTTGTTTAAGGCAATTTGCTTAACCGCAGCCCTTGTTTTTGGGTTTAATGTGGTGAATGCCCAGCAAACTTTTTTGGCCGCCGGTGGCAAAGCAACAGGCAGCGGCGGCTCTGTAAGCTACTCCGTAGGGCAATCTGTTTATATGTTTAATACCGGGGTAAACGGCTCGGTAACCCAGGGTATGCAACAATCGGTGCCATATTCGCCACCGGTATTGCCAACGCTTAGTTATGGCAGCAGCAACTTTACTTTTCATGTCGGCACTACTATTTTGTTGACGCCCACCAGTAGCGGTGTTGCTGCACCGGGTGTTTATACCAGTCCTGTAGTACTGGGTTCCGGGTTAAACTTCTCTCAAAACGGCGTCGCTGTGGATGCTGCCGGTAATATGTACGTAAATGACCAGGACGGAGGTTCCGGAAACGTTAAAAAGATAAGCGCCGATGGCAGCAGCACCACCATTATAGGCTCGGGATTTTTAACACAAAGCGGGAACGTAGCGGTAGATAAAACCGGAAATGTTTACGTTGTAGACCAGGCAACTGTATGGAAGATACCTGCAAGCGGAAGCCCTGTAATTTATGGTGCCCCGACAGTTATTAATAACACTTTTAGCCGGCCATTTGCCATAGCAGCTGATACATCAGGCAATATTTATGTAACCAATATAAGCGGTGTCGGCGGCGTATATAAAATGGCAAGTGACGGAACCAATAAAGTTAGGATAGACGACGGGTCTATTAATAATGGCTCCGGTATAACGGTAGACGCGACCGGAAATGTGTACGTAGTTGATTTTAGTTTAAACGCTTTGTATGAGATACCTGCCGGAGGCGGCCCACAGGTGCAATTGGCAAACGGATTTGCTTTCCCCAGGGCGGCGGCTGTTGATGGCGCAGGAAACATTTATATTGATGATGAGGGTGCAAATACTATATACGAGGTACCTCCTGGCGGAGGAACGCCTGTTGCGGTAATTTCCAGCATAACTAACGCTGTTGGTGTAGCTGTTGATGCAAATAATAATGTATATGTAGGCTTGCAAGGTTCGGCTGGCGTCAGCAAATTTAGCCCTACAGGTGGTTATTTTGTAAGCCCGGCATTGCCTGCGGGATTAACCTTTAATAGCACAACAGGCGTCATAACAGGCACACCGGCAACTATTACGGCGAAAAAGAGCTATATCGTATCGGCATATAACACAGATGGCGGTGTTTCCGATACGCTTCACATCACGATTAATCCTCCTATTCCTGTTCCGGTACTTAGCTACACTAACCCAAATGTGGATACATTGGGTGTTACTATAGCCCCTATAGTGCCCTCGGCTACCGGTGTTGATACACCGGGTTATGCACCATATAAAATTGTAGCTAATAGCCTTTTGGCCCCGCTGGGGATAGCATCAGACACTTTGGGTAATATCTACGTGGCCGACAAAGGCAACAACCTGGTAAAAAAAGTCCCTGCCGATGGCAGCGCAACGGTGAACCTCGGTTCGGGTTTTAGCAGTCCTTCTGGTGTAGCAGTTGACTCCGCCGGCTTTATATACGTGGCGGATGCTGATAACGGGGAGGTAAAGAAAATGTCGGCAGATGGCCTCACAATCACAAGCATAGGTTCAGGGTTTAACCAACCGGTTGGCGTAGCTATTGACGGCGCCGGAAACGTATATGTTGCCGATGCAGGAGATGGCGCTGTTTATAAAATATTGGCAAGCGATGGCAGCACAGTTACGCTATCTGGCACTTTCGATATCCTGACAGGCATCGCAGTTGATAAAACCGGCGAAAATATTTATGTTTCCGACGGAGCAGCGCAATCGGTGTACAAAGTAAGCCCCGGCTGTGGATGCCCCGAAGATATCGGGTTTTCGTTTAATTATCCTTTGGGCGTAGCGCTCGACCCAAAAGGCAACGTATACGTGTCTGACGTGGATTTTGGGAATAATACCGGGCTGGTTTATAAAGGCGATGGCAAAGGCTGTAACTTTGTAAATACCGGCTCATCATTTGTTTCTCCTTCGGGAGTAGCGGTTGATCCGTCGGGAAATTTATTTGTGACCGATGAAGTTGCAGGCATTTTATACGAGGTTGTACCATCAGGAGGATACTTTTTAGCCAATACACTGCCTAAGGGGTTAAAATTTAATGATACAACCGGTGTCATCAGCGGCAAACCTGGTGTCCTGAGCGGCGCGGCGAATTACCGTGTATTTGCTTACAATGCCGGCGGAGGAACCCCGGCCACGGTTAATATCGAGGTGGTGCTGCCGCCTGCCCCAACCCTGAATTATAATACCCCAAATACTTATACAGCAGGAACAGCCATTACGCCACTGGTGCCGACTAGCACTTACGTTGCGAAAACATCCTATGTAAGTACCCCAAACTTTATCGCTTCCGGGTTTAACGCGCCGCGTGGCACAGCGGTCGACAAATCGGGCAATGTATTTGTTGCCGATTCGCTTAACAACGCCATAAAAATGATCCCGGCAGGCGGGGGCGTCCCTGTGCCCTGGGGTTCGGGCTTTAGCGGGCCTACCGGCGTAGCAGTCGATAGCCTTGGCTTTGTGTATGTATCTGATTATGGCAACGGCGCAATTAAAAAAATAAGTCCTGACGGCAGTACTGTTACTACCATTGGCGACCCCATAACAGCGCCAAGCAGCGTTGCGGTAGATGCGGCGGGTAACGTATATGCAACAGATTTATCCACAGGTTTCATATATGAAATAAAAGCTTCTGATGGCGGCACTGTAACGCTTAACAGCAGTTTCACGTTGCCCTTTCCAACCGGCATTGCTGCTGATGCTGACTACGTTTACGTGTCTGATGGTTATTTTGGTGCCGTACTCCGGTTTAAACAGGGTGGCGTTATCCCCGATATAATAGGGCCGTTCAACTTCCCGACCGGGGTGGCGGTTGATGCCACCGGCAACCTGTATGTTTCTGACGAAGGCGACAGCACGATTTATAGGGTACCTGCACGCGGGCACAACGTAACAAATTTAGGCATCACCGGGCTTAGCGGCCCCGAAGGCTTATCGGTTGATGGCAAGGGCAATATTTATGTTGCAGACGTAAATAATAACACAGTTGGCCTGGTTGTTCCCGACGGCGGCTTTTATATAAACAGGCCACTGCCGGCCGGGTTGAGCTATAATAGCAAAAACGGATCGGTTCAGGGTACGCCAACGGCTGCGTCAGCGGCAAAAGATTATATTGTTACCGGATACAATTCAGCAGGAGCAGTTTCGGCGCTGTTCAGTATTGAGGTTGGCTTGCCGCCGCCGCCGACATTGAGCTACACAGGGCCGAATAATTACCTGGTAAATGTTGCTATTGCACCGCTTGTACCTTCGGCTGCTAATGTAGGCAGTGTGGCATACACAGCAGCGCCTACAGTTGTTAGCTCCGGACCTTACGCTTTTATAACCGGTGTTGCAACGGATAAAGCAGGCAATATTTATGTTGTTGATGCCGGTAATAGCACTGTTACAAAACTTCCGGCAGGGGGCGGTTCGCCGATAACTATTGGCTCGGGATTTGACAGCCCGCAGAATGTAGCCGTTGATGCTGCGGGAAACGTTTATGTTGCCGACGCCGGCAATAGTGCCATAAAAAAGATACCCGGTGGCACAGGCACCCCTGTAACTATTGGCTCCGGATTTGATTTCCCGGTTGGCGTAGCAGTGGATGCGGCCGGAAACGTATATGTTGCCGATGAAAGCAGCGGCAGTAATGGGGCTGTATACAAAATTCCCGGAGGCAGCGGTTCCCCCGTTCTGCTAACCACCGATATTACTAACCCAACGGGTATTGCAGTTGATGTATCGGGCAACCTGTTTGTGATAGATGCGTTTGCGGGCGCTTTGTATGAGCTAGCCGGAGGCACAGGCACACCCGTAACCATTGGCCCGTTGTTCAATTCGCCGGAAGGGGTTACAGTTGACACTGGCGGAAATGTATATGTTACCGATGCTCCTTTAGGCATAGTAGACATTATACCTGTAAGCGGCGGAGCTGTAAGCACAGTAAGCGTTTTAGGCATTCCGGTAGGAGTAGCTTTAGACGGTGCGGGAAACCTTTATGTATCAGATTTCAACGACAATACGCTTAAAAAGATAGCGCCTGCAGGCGGCCTTTATATAAGCCCTACTTTGCCAACGGGGTTGAATTTTAATAATACTAC
>JBDUDE010000695.1:0-2016 GCA_040003105.1 Mucilaginibacter sp.
TGGGCCGGCATGCTGATGCGCATGTATATTATGTGGGGCGAAAAGCATGGCTACAAAGTTACCGAGCAGGATTTCCAGGAAGGTGATGTGGCCGGGGTAAAAACCGTAACCCTGCAAATAGAAGGCGACTTTACCTACGGCTATTTAAAAGGCGAAAATGGTGTGCATCGCCTGGTACGTATCTCGCCGTTCGACTCGAATGCCAAGCGCCATACCTCGTTTGCATCAGTTTATGTTTACCCGCTGGTTGATGATACCATCGAGATTGAGGTTAAGGATGCCGATATAGAGTTTGAAACCTTCCGCTCTGGCGGTGCAGGTGGTCAGAACGTGAATAAGGTTGAAACAGCAGTGCGATTATACCACAAGCCATCGGGTATTATCATCAAAAACCAGGAATCGCGCTCACAATTGCAGAACAAGGAAAATGCAATAAGGCTATTAAAATCGCAGTTATATGAAGCCGAAATGCGGAAACGCATGGAGTTAAGCAACGCGGTTGAGGGCAATAAGAAGAAAATTGAATGGGGTTCGCAAATCCGTAATTACGTGTTGCACCCTTATAAACTGGTTAAAGATTTGCGTACCGATCACGAAACATCAAACGCAGCGGCAGTTTTGGATGGCGATTTAGACGAGTTTTTAAAATCGTACCTGATGGAATTTGGCGGACCGAAGAGTTAAGGAATAAATAAATTGCACTATGGGTGCAAAAGGTCGGTAGCAACCCGATTCAAGACGTTTAGCGTGCCGTCAGGTACGCGACACCGGCGAAGTTCCGTACCAGACGGCACGGCATTTTTGTGTTCGCTCGTTGCTACCGACCTTGAACGCCTTTGGGGTTCCTAAAAAGGCATTGATTTACTGTTGTTCCTGCTGGTATTTATAATGCAACAGCTTCAGCGTTTCTTCCGATGCATCATCGGTTGAAATACCATAGCCGGATACTAATATCCCTTTAACGCCTGCGGGAGACGCCAGGGCATAAACCGTAGCTTCGTCGCCCGGGTCGGATGCGCCTTCGTAGCGGTATAAATCAACTATTTCAAATTCATCGGCCGGGAACTGCTGTTCGCCCGCCACAAAATGGTTTTCCTTTAAATTTAAGTCAAGGGTGAAGCCCTGTTTTTTAAGCTCGTCGATAGCTTCGCTAACGGTGGCGTAATGGAATTTTTGTTTCATGGAGGTAAGTTTTGATGTAAAATTACGCATAAATTTCACCACTGCTTACGCTTCTTAGCCAAGCGTTTCGCATATCAGCTTATCCAAACTCCTTACATCAACAAAATCATCCCCGTTAAGGCCGCTTGCGTTTACATGCGAATCGGTACAGATGAGCTTTTTGATAATGCCGCTGCTTTTTAACTTTTGCAGCCCGTCATTTACAAACAGGCCGTGCGTTGTTATTACAAAAACGTCGCCTGCCCCGGCATCTTTATAGGTTTTAGCTGCGTTTATTATGCTGCCGCCCGAGCGTATCATATCGTCGTAAATAATAACTGTTTTACCGGCCACATCGGCATTAATTGCGCTAACTTCGGTATGGTCGCCCTTTAGGCGGCGTTTTAAAATAAAAGCGGCATTCACACCCAGTTCATTGGCTAGTGATTCAACCCATTTGGCCCTGCCGGCATCGGTGCTGGCCATTACAAAATTATTGCCGCCATATTCAATAGCCGCTTGCATAACAATGCTTTTGCAATAAACATGCACCGGGTAAAGTCCGTTTTCAAAGTAATATGGAATACCTTCAGAATGAATATCGAAAAGATAAACCCTGTTACCCCGATTGCTTCGCGGTATGGCGGATAGGAGCATTGCTCTGGCCTTCGCGGTAACAATTTCGCCGGGTAAAACGGCCCTTTCCATTGTCGAGTAGCCGAAATACGGAATAACGAGTGACAGCGAACCGGCGCCGTAGCTTACCAGAGATGAAGCCAGATCAAACAACTCGAGCGTCGATTCATCGTTCACGGTTCCGCCGATAATCACTACATCCCGGTTGTTAACGTCGGT
>JBDUDE010000141.1:0-2015 GCA_040003105.1 Mucilaginibacter sp.
AAGCAACATTTTAATAAATTATCAAAAATTACAATTTGCGGGTTTGGCACAATTAAAGGGATTTAATTATATAGTTATTACCGATAAAGCGAATAGCGAAAAATCTTTTTTGTGGTTGAGGGAATTTCCGGGCTCCGATAAGTTTATGAATGGCCCCGCCCAGTTAAAAGGTAAGAAGCTAAAAGTGACCTGGCACGAGATGGAAGTTTACCTGCCACAGGCAAAGGGATATTATAAAGTGAAAGAAATAACTGCAATAGATTTTTTATAATCCATACTTCCTGCACCGTTTTTAATAAGTAATGTTACCGGATTTTATTTAATATTTATTAATCAAAATACACATGTCAACCACATTTAACGACGACCATATTCAAACCATTGACGCCGACGATACATACGCAGCATATTCGCCAGGAGGCGACGACGACGATGATTGGGATGACGAGGAGGACGAATCATTTGACGACGAGGCCGCCGATGACAACGACCTGCACGAAATTATTGTTGAAGAAAACATTGATAACGCTGAGGACGACGATCACCTGCCAAGTGAGGATTACTGATGACCAGTCTCAAGTCGAAAGTCTTTAGTCCTAAGTCAGAAGGGATAAAAATTTGACTATTGACTCCTGACTAAAGACTCCCGACTTAACCACTAGTCAGTTAGTTCGCCGTAAAACTCCCGTTCTATTTTAATACCCAGGTTTGTTATAAAATCAACCATGTTGAATCCTGCTCGCTGGTATTCGGTTTGCACGGCAATTTTCGCCTTTTCAATCGCAACTGCGTTTTGCCAGGTAGCAACGGTGATTATTATTATGTTCCCGGTTTGGTCTGTACGTTTATAGGCTGTGTCAGTTACAAATCCGTCCAGCTTTTTTATAAAGTTGCGGTTGTAGTTCATCCGTTCTGAAAACGCGGTTAATGCATTTGCAGGAACAACGAATTTATCGATAAGTATTTGTTTCATTTGATCTTGATTTTCCTTCAAAGTTCCGGTTATAGCGGATTCAGACCTTGTAAAAAATCATTGATTTACCAAAAGACAGGTGCTTCGAAAAAATCGGATGGCGTTTGGCCGGTAAACAGCCTGAAATCTTTATTAAAATGGGCCTGGTCGAAATAACCTGCGTCATAAGCAATGTTGGTAAAGTTTTGCTGCTTGCCTGCAGTAATTACATTCCGTAACCGTATGATTGATGAGAAATGTTTCGGCGATGCGCCAGTAGCTTTCCTGAATTTTTTTTCGAAGGCATCCTGGCTTATGTATAACGAGTTGGCCAGGTCCTTTATCTTACAAAAACCTTTCGCAGCGTGCATCCTTTCAATGGCTGCCAAAACTAATTTGTCTTCGCGGGCAATATTTATATGGGAGTATAAAAATTGCTCTACCAGGTTTATTCTTTCAGCATTGTTTTGTGCGGCTGGTAGCTGCTCTTCAATTTCAGATAGCTTTCGGCTGTCGATAAAGTTATAAAGCGGAACGCTGTCTTCAAACAATTCATGAAACGGCAGCTTAAAGAAAATATTTGCTGCAGCTTCTTTAAATATAACCAATAGTGCTGCTGAATCTTCCGAATAAGTTATTAGCCGGGAGGCTCTCCTCAACCCGGAAATAGTTGAACCCGGGACCCTGGTTTCAATACCTTCGGCCGTATAATTTATATTGCCCTTATACCTGAACGCCATTACGAGTGATGTATCGGGCAATACGCGGTTTATGGCCCCGCCATGGCTTTCAATAACCAGGTAATGTTTGATATACGGTTTTAGCGTATCGGCCGGCAAGTAGGTGGTAACTATCATCTTATTAAATGCAAAGCAAGTTAAACAGCCTTTGCATTAAAACCACTTTTTTTATGTCATTTTATTTCAGCCAGAAGAAGATTGGGTGCAAAGCCGAATGCCTCGCTTGGCTTGCTTAAAAGTTAATTTGCATTTCAAAAAACCATATAGTTAATTACTTCGTTTATAAAGCTTTATAACTAAATTTTATGAGGTCGATAAGCGAT
>JBDUDE010000840.1:0-2014 GCA_040003105.1 Mucilaginibacter sp.
GTACCATTTTGCTGGTTAAACACATCCACGCCACCGCCATCGGTACCTACCCAAAGGTTTCTGCCGGCGTCCTCGTACAGGTCAAGCACAAAATCGTTCGATAGACTGTTAGCCTGCGAACTATGGCGGTAATGAGCGAAACTTTTAGTACTGCGCTTTAACAAATTAATACCGCCGCTAAATGCACCAAGCCACATGTTGTTCTGGCGGTCGCGGCAAATGGTATAAATGGTGTTGCCATCTATACTGTTTTTGTCAATATCGTCGTGCTCAAAATTGGTGAAGCTGTTTTTATCTATATCCAGAATGCTTACGCCGCCGTTTTCGCTGCCAACCCATAACTTGCCGGTTTCATCCATATTAATGGCATAAATCGCATTGCTCGACAAGCTGTTCAGATCTTTATCCCGGTGCACGTACCGTCGGAATGTCCCCTTTACGGGGTCAAATAAATTGATCCCTGTTTCGCCGGTACCTATCCACAACCGGTGGCCGGTGTCCTCAAAAACACAAGAGATGTTATTGCCCGAAATGGTGTTTGCTGCGCTACCTGTTTTGTATTTTATAAATGTATTGCTTTTGCGGTCGAACAGGTTTAATCCGCTACCCGATGTGCCTACCCACAAGCGCTGCTGCGAGTCCTTAAACAATGTACTCACATTATTGTCGCTCAAGGTATTGCCGTCATAGTCGGAATGCACAAAATGTTTAAAGGTGTTTTTTTTCACATCGATACAGTCCAGCCCGCCCCTTTGTGTGCCAACCCATAAGTCCCCGTTCCAATCAAATAAAAGCTTGTTAACACCATTGCTCGCTATGGTATTTGTGTTTTTATCGTCGTGAAGATATCTTGTAAAGCGGCCGGTTTTGCGGTCCAACTTGTTCAGGCCAGTAAGTGTGCCCACCCAGATATTGCCGTCTTTGTCTTCGGCAAGGTCGGTAACCTGGTTGTTGCTGATGGTGTTATCATCCTGGAAACTGTGATTGTATACAATAAATTTATAGCCGTCATACCGGTTCAACCCATCGCGGGTACCGATCCACATAAAGCCGCGGCTATCCTGTATAATGCACGAAACATTTATTTGCGACAGACCCTCAGCGGTACTGATATGCTCGAACTTAAGGCTTTGATTTTGCGAAAAGCCGTTTAAGCTGATGAATAATAAGGTTAAGAAAACAAAATATCTATATACAAGCATAAGCAAAGCATTCAGCCAAAACAACCGCTTGATTAAAAATTTAAAGCGAAACCAGGCTAAGGCGGCTATGTTATTGGTTAATAATAGAGTGCTTATACGAGTTTAGACTGAGATAAGTTTAATTATTAAATATAAGCAAACCGGGATAATAAACTATTGGCTTACGTGAAATAAGCGCAGCATATTCCGGCAAGATATGTGTTTCCCAATTAATTCTATAGCAGTTCTCTATCAATGAGAACGATTAATTTAAGCAAAGAAGCCCTTGCAAAGTCTGTTTGCAAGGGCTTTTGCTAATCTCTTATTTCTGATTAACTAATCTTTAATTTACAGAGCAAAGCCGTAAGCTAAACGTAGAGCCACTGTTCCGTAATTATCACTTAGACCTTCGCTCTTACCTAAAAAGGCTTCGTAACGCACGCCTACGTCCCATGACTTATTTGCCCAACCTATTGCAGGTGATAAAATAAATTTAGTATTCTTAACGTACTGTGAACTGGTTTCAAAACCTGCACCTGTCTCGGCACCCAGGTAAATATTATCGGTAACAAAACCTTTAACACCAAGTTTTACTGGTACAAGGCCAATGCTTTTTCCGCCAATTGCTTTAGCATCTGCATCAGCAAAAAAGTTATAGTAACCTGATGTTAGGGTTAATGCTACATCCTTGGCTACACCATATTGCAAACGTGCAGTACCGCCAAGTTCAAATTTTGAATAGTCATGTATTGCGCCAGTTGGTATACCGCCTTCAATGCCAAAACCTAAGCGCCATGCGCTTTTTTCCGTTGTTTGAGCTTTTACGTTAACTG
>JBDUDE010000192.1:0-2013 GCA_040003105.1 Mucilaginibacter sp.
GTCGCCAAAGCGGTTTAAGTCGTGCACGGTGCCATTAAAAACTTGCTGGTAATAATTCAAAGCTTCTTCGGTATTGCCGGCGAAGTTTAGGTAAGGTATTAGTTTCATGATGGTTTATTTTTTACTAAAGTACAAAGTTTTTGCTGCGCAAAAATTTCAAATTGGAATAATGTAATTTAGCGTCAAAACGTTTATATTTGATAATAATCAATAAACGACATGAGACTTGTAATCGACGTTGACGAAAAATACAAAGCGCTTTTCTACGAAGCCGCAAAAGCTACAGAGTCGACTATTATAGAAGATGAGGTTGATTTTTGGCATGAACTCCCCGCTCATGTCAAACAAGGCATTGAAAAAAGTTTAGAACAGGCCAAAAATGGTCAGACAAAATCTTACGAGGATGTTAAAAAGATTTTGGCAAACAGATGACCCTCGACATTATTTTTACTGATGATGCGATAGATATACTTTTATCAATAACTGATTTTATAGAAAATAAGTGGACTTCCAAAGAAGCTGACCGGTTTTTGGAAAGGGTTCATAAAGTATTAGGTCTGACAGCCAAAAATCCTTATATGTTTAAAGCATCCGATTTTAAAGATGATATTAGAATCGGTTATATTTCGAAACAGACATCATTTTTCTATAAAGTACAGGAAAATGAGATAATTATTTTGTTTTTTTGGGATAACCGACAAGAGCCATTCTTTGATACCGATTTCCTAAAGAACAAATAATGATTTTACTCACCATCCTTCTTTGCATCATCCTGCTTGTTTTATTAGTTAGCTGGCTTAAAGTAACTCCCTTTGTGGCGTTTCTTATTGTTTCAATAACAGCGGGCTTGCTGCTGGGTATACCATTAGATAAAGTTACCGCATCGGTTCAAAAAGGGCTTGGTGATACGTTAGGCTCAATTACCATTATTATTTGCCTCGGCGCCATGTTGGGTAAACTGGTAGCCGAAAGCGGCGCTGCCCAAAAGATAGCGGAAGTTTTGGTCAATGCTTTTGGTGTTAAACATGTTCAATGGGCGTTGTTAATTGTGGGTTTTATTATTGGGATACCGTTATTTTATAACACCGGGTTCGTGCTGGTGGTACCGCTCATTTTTTCGATAACTTATAAATACAAATTGCCCGCTGTTTATATAGGCTTGCCAATGCTGGCTGCCCTATCCGTTACTCATGGGTTTTTACCGCCACATCCTTCACCATCGGCATTGGTAGTTATTTTTCATGCCAATATGGGTACTACGTTATTTTACGGGCTTTTGCTGGCTATCCCTGCCGTAATATTGGCCGGGCCTGTATTTGCGAAAACTTTAAAAAAAATCCCTTCAAATCCTCTGGAGACTTTTATCGCCAAAGAAATACCCTCCAATAAACTCCCCGGGGCAGCCAATAGTTTTTTAAGCGCCCTGCTGCCCGTTATCCTTATAATGGCAACGACAGTATACCTCAACCTGGACAAATCGACAGGGCCGGTTCACAAACTGATTGCTTTTATAGGCGATGCGCCTATTGTTATGCTTATCTCACTGATTATTGCAACCCTTACACTGGGTGTTCGGCAGGGAAAAACATTGAAACATCTGGGCGGGATTTACGGCGATGCAGCTAAAGATATATCGCTGATCCTGCTAATTATTGCCGGTTCGGGTGCTTTTAAACAAGTGCTCACCGATAGCGGCGTGAATACCGAAATCACCAAACTTTTTACCAGCATGAATTTACAGCCGCTGGTTTTAGGATGGCTCATCGCTGCCATTATTCGCGTCAGCCTTGGATCGGCAACCGTTGCGGGGCTCACAGCTGCCGGTATTATATCGTCGATGGTGGCCCACGATCATAGCATCAATCCCAATTTAATGGTGCTTGCAATCGGCGCCGGAAGCCTGGCATTTTCGCATGTAAATGATGGCGGCTTCTGGTTGTTTAAAGAATATTTTAACTTGTCGATAAAGGATACCATAAAGTCGTGGTCGGTAATGGAGACTATTGTGTCGGT
>JBDUDE010000501.1:0-2010 GCA_040003105.1 Mucilaginibacter sp.
AGAGGGCAGGGTGAGGCGACAAACGGCTATTGTGATATCTCCCGTTGCCCAATACATCAATCATATTCTAATCTCAAACTCACGTTAAATTAAACGTGGGCTGCATCTTCTTAAATAATAGCGAAAACAACCACCCCACTAAAATCCCATATAAAGCCCCGCAAGTAACATCGAGCGGGAAATGCACGCCCACATAAACCTGTGCAAAGCAAATTGTTCCGGCCCAAAATATCCCCCAAAGCCATATCCAGCGCCACTTTTTATGGAACAGCATAATGAGGAAAAAGGCCATGGCAAAATGGTCCGTCGCATGGGTGGAGGGGAAACTGTATCCCGTTCCGCAGCCAACGCGGACGATGTCTGTTTTTGATACCACAACATCGCGGCAGGGGCGGGCGCGTTTAATTACTTGTTTTACTATGCTTGCGCTGGTAAAATCGGCAAAACCGGCGGCAATGGCTAACAGTATGATGATGATTACACCCTGCTTTTTATACTTGTAAATACAAAAGCCGATGATAAAAAGGTACAGTGGTATCCAGAATTTGGGGTTACGCAAAAAGGGCATAATCCAGTCGAAAAAGGGGTTAGCCAGGTCATGGTTAATGAAATAAAAAAGATGCCGGTCGAGCTGAATAAGGAAATCGGGCATTGATTATTTATAGTTATATTATTGACGCGGCAAATATAATTAATTAGCCGGGGCTTAAAACAACACGATTTTTATTACTGCTTTGGTTAAATATCTTATTTTTGCGCCACAATAATATTTACGCTTTGACATTAATAAAATCAATTTCGGGAATAAGAGGCACCATAGGCGGTGCGGTGGGCGAGGGTTTAACCCCGTTAGATATTGTAAAATTTACCGCAGCATACGGTAGTTGGGCCGTTAGCAAAAGCGGTATTAAAAAAATTGTTGTTGGGCGCGATGCACGTATATCGGGCAGCATGGTTAACAGCCTGGTGATTGGTACTTTGCAAGGTTTGGGTATCGATGTAGTTGATGTCGGCCTTTCGACAACTCCGACTGTTGAAGTAGCTGTGCCCGACGAAAAAGCAGGAGGCGGTATTATTTTAACTGCCAGTCATAACCCCAAACAATGGAACGCGCTTAAATTGTTGAACGCCGATGGCGAATTCATTAGCGATGCCGATGGCAAGGAGGTGCTCGAAATTGCTGAAAACAGTGATTTTAAGTTTGCTGATGTAAACGATTTGGGCAAGGTTACCCTTGACGACAGCTACCTGCAAAAACATATTGATAAAGTGCTTGCTTTGCCTTTGGTTGATGTTGAAGCCATCACCAAAGCCAATTTCAAAATAGCTATCGACTGCGTTAACTCAACCGGCGGAATATTTGTGCCAGCGTTGTTAAAAGCGTTGGGGGTAAAAACAATTTTTGAGCTTTACTGCGAGCCTGATGGTAATTTTCCGCACAACCCGGAGCCGCTGCCCGAAAACCTGGTAGCGCTGTCGAAAGAAGTTGTAAATAAGCGGGCCGATTTGGGTATTGCTGTCGACCCGGATGTTGACCGCCTTTGTTTTGTAAGCGAGGACGGGAACGTTTTTGGCGAGGAATATACGCTGGTTGCTGTTGCTGATTATGTGTTAAAAAACAAAAAAGGCAATACGGTATCAAACCTGTCGTCAACCCGTGCCCTGCGCGATGTTACCGAAGCAGCCGGCGGCGAATACCATGCAGCAGCTGTAGGTGAAGTGAACGTGGTGAACAAAATGAAAGAAGTTAACGCCGTAATAGGCGGCGAAGGCAATGGCGGGGTAATTTACCCTGATTTGCACTACGGAAGGGATGCGTTAGTTGGGATAGCCTTATTTTTAACCTACCTGGCTAAATTTGGTAAATCGGTATCGCAATTGCGGAGCACTTACCCAGGCTATTATATTTCGAAAAATAAAATTACCCTTACACCCGGGATGGATATTGATGCCCTGTTATTAAAGGTTGAAGAAAAATACAAGAAACAACCCCACAGCACAATTGACGGC
>JBDUDE010000571.1:0-6669 GCA_040003105.1 Mucilaginibacter sp.
GGCATTGCCTGTGCTTCGCTTATTTTTTTATGGGTTGAGGATGAAGTAGGCTTCGACTCGGTTAACATAAAAAAGGACAGGTTGTACCTGGTTGAGGAAAACCAGAAGTACGACACCTATGTATTTACAGAATCATCAACTCCCGGCCTGATGGCACCGGCGATGAAGTCCGAGCTTCCGGGCGTTGCGAACGCGGGCAGAACAACAGAAGGCTCGACGTCATTACTTTTTTCAAAAGGCGACAAATCAGTTTTTGCGAAAGGAAAGTATACCGACCCTGCGATATTGGAAATGTTCTCGCTGGATTTTTTACAGGGGAGTGCTAAAGCTGCATTTTCGCAATTACATTCACTGGTTATAACCGAAGCAACAGCGAAGAAATTTTTCGGCGATGAAAAAAACATCATTGGCAAAAATATCAGGGTTGATAATAAGCAAGACTATGTGGTATCGGCTGTTGTTAAAGATATACCAGCAAACTCTACTTTTCAGTTTGAGTGGCTCATGCCTTATCAAATCTATTTTGACCAAAGTCCCTGGCTAAAAAGCTGGGGCAACCAGTCGACAAATACTTATGTGGAGCTAAAACCGGGAGTTAACCCTGCCAGCATAAATAAGCAGCTGTATGGCTATATTCAAAAGCGGGTTCCCGAGGCACTTGGCCATGCATTTTTATTTGGCATGACTGACTGGCACCTGTATGATGATTTTAAAGATGGTAAAATGACCGGCGGCGGGCAGATAGAAAATGTGCGCATGTTTACCCTAATTGCCTGGATAATTTTATTTATAGCCTGTATAAATTTCATGAACCTGGCCACGGCCCGCAGCGAAAAACGTGCCCGCGAGGTTGGCGTGCGTAAAGTGTTGGGTGCTGCTAAAAAGTTGCTGGTGATGCAATTTATCGGCGAAGCGCTGTTTATGGCTTTGGTTTCGGCAGTTGTAGCTGCGGTTATTGTGGCCCTGGTGTTACCTGCGTTTAACTTGCTGGTACAAAAACAACTTACCCTTGGTTTGGACAATCCATATCATTTAACCGGCCTGTTGCTGATAACGATGGCGTGCGGCTTGATAGCGGGCAGCTACCCATCGTTATACTTGTCGTCATTTAACCCTGTATCGGTGCTTAAGGGCATTAAGCTAAAAGACAGCGGCGCGGCGTACATCCGCAAAGGTTTGGTAGTACTGCAGTTTACTGCATCTATTGTATTAATTATCAGTACCATAATTGTCTATCAGCAAATTCAGCATGTTAAAGACAGGCAACTGGGTTTCAATAAAGATAATCTTATTGAAATGAACCTGCAGGGGCAAATGGCCACTCAATATAAATCAATAAAGCAGGATTTGTTAAATACTGGCTTCGTGACAAACGTTGCCCTTGCCGACCACTCTATCATTTATGGGGGCAATAATACTTCGGGCCTAACCTGGGAAGGGAAACCAGCAGGCTCTAAAGTGTTGATTTCCCAGCGATACATAACCCCTGAGTATATGGAAACCACGGGTTTAAAGATTATCGAGGGCAGGAATTTGAACATGACAGATACCGGGAAGGGACTTCGCATGATAATTACCAAAACCATGGCTAATTTAATGGGTAAGGGAAGCGCTATCGGGAAAAGGGTGCACGGCGAAGGGGATACCACCTCGGCAACTGTAGTTGGCGTAGTAAATGATTATGTGTATGGCAATATGTACGGCAAACCCGACCCGGTGATGTTTTTTTGTACAGGCCCCGAACATACGGAAGTAATGTACGTGCGCATAAAATCACAAAGTATTGAAAAAGCACTGGCGGGGATACAGGGTGTTTTGAAAAAGGACAATCCTGCATACCCCTTTGACTATCGTTTTGTTGACGACCAGTTTAACAATATGTTTCAATCCGAAATGCTGGTTAGCAAATTGTCGAGGGTATTTGCAGCGCTGGCCATCGTTATATCGTGCCTTGGTTTGTTTGGCCTGGCCGCTTACACAGCAGAACGCCGCACCAAAGAAATAGGCATCCGCAAAGTGCTTGGCGCGAGTGTGCCCGGATTGGCCCGTTTACTATCGATGGAGTTTTTGCAACTGGTAATTGCGTCGTGCCTTGTTGCATTCCCTATAGCCTATTGGGCAATGGACAAATGGCTAAAAACTTACCAGTACCACATCGCCATAAATTGGATTGTGTTCGCCGTTGCGGGCATTACCGCGGTTGTAATTGCGATAGCAACAGTAAGCTTTCAATCGGTTAAAGCGGCGTTATCAAACCCGGTAAAAAGCCTTCGTTCCGAGTGATCAGAGAACAGGGATTAGAGGTTAGAATTTTTCGGCTATGAACTATGAACCATCAACTATTAACTAAATTATGATAAGGAATTACATCAAAATCGCTTTCCGCAACCTATGGCGGCATAAAAGCTTTTCGCTGATAAATATTATAGGCCTGGCTGTTGGTATGACAGCCTGTTTCCTGATTTTTATGTATGTGCGGTTTGAATTGAGCTACGATAAGTTCAACCAAAATTTTGACAGCGTTTACCGGCTTAATACGGATATCAAATCGCCGACCGAAGTGCTGCATTGGAACAGTGCGTCGGCGCCGATGGGGCCTGCTTTGCAACAGGATTTCCCTGAGGTAAAAGCTAATGCAAGGCTATTTGGCTACGGCTTCCTGGTTGAATACCAGAACCATCGGTTCCAGGAAAACAATATCCAATTTACCGACCCTGCTATTTTCAAAATATTCACATTCCCGTTTGTTGCCGGTGACCCGGAGACGGCGCTTAAGGAGCCATTCAGTATTGTGCTTACCGAAACCGCCGCAAAGAAATATTTCGGGAATGGTGATGCACTCGGAAAGTCGCTCCGGCTTGATGGTAAAACCCTGGTTAAAGTTACGGGTGTTATAAAAGATGTTCCGCTCAACTCGCATTTTACTTTCGATATGCTTATCCCGACATCAACGATGGAACCGATGAAGCTCATCAACATGAAGGAGTGGGGCAATTTTAGCAATTTTACCTACCTGCTGCTGGAAAAAGATTATAACCCTGCAGGCTTACAGGCAAAGCTTCCTGGTTTTCTTCGTAAA
The DNA here is from genome assembly GCA_040003105.1 of Mucilaginibacter sp. Classification (GTDB taxonomy): domain Bacteria; phylum Bacteroidota; class Bacteroidia; order Sphingobacteriales; family Sphingobacteriaceae; genus Mucilaginibacter. The sequence goes on from JBDUDE010000571.1 coordinate 3,080, forward strand.
CATATCAGTGAAGACCAGCGCCGCCGCGGTTATAATTACGACTTATTTATAGAGCCGCTGAAAGAAATATACATGGACAACTTCAGAGGCGCGCCGGTAAACGGCAGTAAATCAAATGTGTATATATTTTCCATCGTAGCTATTTTCATCCTGCTTATTGCCTGCATCAACTTTGTTAACCTGACTACCGCGCGTGCTTCGGAGCGCGCTAAGGAAGTAGGCATCCGCAAAGTGGTAGGCGCAGCGAAAGAACAGCTTACCGCACAGTTTTTAGGCGAGTCAATCATTATATGTATGATAGCGTTTGTTGTTTCGGCGGCGCTCAGCGTGGTGATGCTCCCCTTGTTCAACACGCTCGCCGGCAAAATAATAAGTCAAAATATTTTTGCGCATGGCTACATCTTGATTTTGTTTGCAATATCGCTGATAATTGGCTGTTTGGCAGGATTTTATCCCGCATTGGTGCTTACTAACTTTAGTATCCTGTCGGTATTGAAGGGGAAATTTACTACATCGGTTAAAGGCATATTTTTGCGCAAAGGGTTGGTTGTAGTACAATTTACTATATCCATCGTGTTAATAGTCGGCACTATCATCGTATATAATCAGCTCAATTATATGCGCAACCAATCGCTTGGTTTCCAGCAGGATCAAATGCTGGTGCTTAACACAGGCGGCGACTCGGCCGTAATAAAGAATATGGAGAGCATTAAACACGAGTTCAGCGGCGTACAGGGCGTTAGGTCGGTGTCGGGCTCCGGAACTACGTTTGGTAACGGGAATGGCGTTGCTTACAGCGAAATTCAAAGCGTAACCGGCAAAATGCAGCCCATGAATATGAATTTAATAGAGGTTGACTTCGATTTTATACCCCAGTACGGTATAAAAATAGTGACAGGCAGGGCCTTTAACCGCGAGTTTGCTACCGATACCACGCAGGCAATTGTAGTAAACCAGGCGGCCGTTAAAGCACTTGGCTATGCGAATGCAAATGATGCCATAGGCAAACAATTTACGCAATGGGGGCGTAAAGGCAAAATAATCGGTGTTGCGCAGGATTTTCACTTCGTATCGTTACAGCAAAATATTAAACCTTTAAACTTCAGGCTTAACCCGGGAAACACCAGTGTGTTTACAATAAAACTTAAAGCCGGCAATATACCTGCTATCTTGGCCGCTATTGAAAGTAAATGGAAAAACCTGGTGCCGCAGCGCCCTTTTTCCTATTTTTTCCTTGATGATAACTTCAACAAACAATACCAGACAGAGGACCGATTTGGCAAGCTGTTTATGTATTTCGCGGTGCTTGCCATCATGATATCGTGTTTAGGGCTGCTTGGGCTCGCATCGTATAGCACCTTACAGCGGACCCGCGAAATAGGTATCCGCAAAGTACTGGGCGCATCAGTGCCGGGGATAGTCAGGATGCTATCAAAAGAATTTATTTTGCTGGTATTTATAGCCGCCGTAATTGCCTTCCCGCTGGCCTGGATAGGAATGCATAGTTGGCTTAAAGATTTCGCCTATCGTATCAGTATTGGCTGGTGGGTATTTGCCGTTGCAGGTATACTTTCATTGCTTATAGCGCTTACCACCGTCAGCTACCAGGCCATAAAAGCCGCGCTGGCAAACCCCGTGAAGAGCCTCAGGAGTGAGTAGGCAGTTGGTAGTAGCTGTTGATAGTTAAAAAGGCGGGGAAGTACACGCAGAAACACTTATTTATATGGCTTGATTATTGGTTATTCGCAAGGTCGCAAAAGTAAAAACATTGATAATGAGCGTGTTTCACGGTGTTTCACGTGTTCCGCGCGTGTGAAAATGGAACGCTGAATTGAAACCTTGGCGATGAGCGAAAATAGTTTTCGCAATGAGTAGGGGTAAAAGGCAGGTTAATTGTAATAATGTTGGATAGTGGTGAAACCTGTTTGGTTAAGCTGTCGTCCCACAAACAATTTCCTGCCTTAAAACTGAATCGTTATGATTAAAACTTATCTAAAAACGGCATTCCGTAATCTGTCAAAAAACAAGCGGTTTACTTTTATAAGCATATCGCCCTAGCAGCCTTATCTAAAGTTTAAAAAGCGAATAATTGTAAAAAATAAATTCAGAAACGGGTGCAACGTAAATGATTGATAAGTCGTCTTATTTTTATTGACAGGTGCCCCAACCTAACACTAAACTGAAATGATAAAAAACTATATAAAAACCGCGTTTCGCGGCTTGATGAAAAATAAGGGCTTTACATTTATTAATGTATTTGGCCTCGCCCTGGGTTTGGCAACCTGCCTGTTAATTGTATTTTATGTTTTTGATGAATTAAGTTTCGATAGCTACAACACAAAGGCCGACAGAATTTATCGGATTAACAATAATATAAAGTTCGGCGGCAACGAAAACTCGTACGCCGTATCGCCGGCACCAACTGCGGCTTCGATGAAGGCAGATTTTGCAGAGATTGAACAGGTGGCCCGTTTTAGGGACAGGGGTGGCAACCAGGTAAAAAAAGGCAAGCAAAATATTGTGGAAGAAAGGATGGTATATGCTGATAACTCCATATTCAGCATCTTTACTTTGCCGATGATAAGCGGCAGTTCGCAAAACGCATTGACGGCGCCTCACACGGTTGTTATAACCGAAAAGATGGCCAGAAAATATTTTGACGGCACTGATGTTGTGGGGAAAACATTAACATTTAATGATACATCGCTTTACAAAGTAACTGCGGTTTTAAAAGACATCCCCAAACAGTCGCATTTTAACTTCGATTTTTTTATTGCGATGCCTGGCCTGGCTGAAAGTAAGGAGGATGCGTGGTTAAGCAACAATTTTAACACCTATGTATTGCTTAAGCCAGGTGCGGATATTAAAAAGCTTGATGCTAAGATGACGGCCTTTATGATAAAGCATGCCGGCCCGCAATTGCAAAGCATGATACATTTAACTTTTAATGATTTTGAAAAGGCAGGCAATTATTACAAGCTGGATTTTATACCGTTAAGAAGAATACACCTGCACTCAGTCAGTGTAGCGGAACTTGATGTAAACGGCGATATTAAATACGTGTACATCTTCTCGGGTGTGGCCATCCTTATTTTACTGATAGCCTGTATAAATTTCATGAACCTTTCAACGGCCCGCTCATCAAACCGGGCCCGCGAGGTTGGAGTGCGTAAGGTACTGGGCTCGCCGCGTAAACACCTCATCTTTCAGTTTTTAACAGAATCGGTGCTGGTTACCTTGTTTGCTACGCTCATCGCCCTGCTGGCTGCGTGGCTGTTCCTGCCACAGTTTAATAAAATGTCGGGAAAAGAACTGGTTGTAACCGGGCAAATTATATCGTGGTTATTGCCGACACTGCTTTTAATAATTGTTATAATTGGTTGTTTGGCAGGCTCATATCCGGCTTTGTATATGTCGGCTTTTAAACCTATTGAAGTATTGAAGGGGAAAATTTCAGCGGGGTTTAAAGGGGGGATGTTTCGCAACGTACTGGTTGTTGGCCAGTTTTGCATTTCTATATTCCTGATTATAAGTACGCTGGTTATATACAACCAGCTGCAATATATCCAAAGTAAAGATTTAGGCTACAA
>JBDUDE010000040.1:0-2008 GCA_040003105.1 Mucilaginibacter sp.
CGTTGGAAGTCGGCAAAGACGCCAACCTGTTTGTATCAAAAGGCGATGCGCTGGATATGATTACCATTGATGTAGACTATGCCTTTATACAAGGCCGCAACATCAACCTTGATAATTTGCATAAGCAGCTTTATAAAAAGTTTGCTGATAAATATGGGGTGAAGGCGGATTTGTAAGGAATTGGTTTAATAGACTTTTAAAGGCGATGGGTTTGGGCTCATCGCTTTTTTGTTTTAGGATGTTTTCAGGCTGATTAATTCTAAATCAGAAAGAGCTCACTCTAAATCAACGGTTCAGGGAGTTTGATATTTATCAGGCCTGTGCTCAGTACCTATGAAAGTTTTATCGACTATCAGGCGTATCACCTCGTCAATTTCGTTGCCAACGGTTAAAAGGTGCTCAATAATCTCTTTATTATCAGGATTAAAAAAATTCACCCTGTCCATAATTGCAATCAATCCAAGCATGCTTGCTACGGGTCGCCTCAATTCGTGTGATGTTAATGACGCTATATTCCGCAAGCGCTCATTCTGGTCGACAATTGCCTGTTCTATTTTAAGGCGCTGGGTAATGTTGCGGGCAAAACAGCCGACACCAATTATTTCGCCGTTTGAAGTGTATATGGGATTAAAACTTATCTCGAACGAAAGTATTTCTTTGGTAACCGGGTCAATGCTTTCATCAACCACATTGTATATTTCGCCGCACAGCGCCCGCTTATAATAGCTCTGCCAGCTTGCAACCGACTGTTTGTTGTATCCGGGGTGTAGGTATGAGTAGTCGCCTTTTTTAGGCTCAACACCCGTTATGAGGCTGATTTTACTACGGTAGGCCTGGTTCATGTAAACATACCGCGTTAAGGTATCAACCGACCATATTTGGTCGTCGGTATTATTTATCAGTGCCTCGAGGCTGTTTTTGGTGCCTACCAATTCCTGTTCCTTAAGTTGCGCCTCTTCCTGGTAGCGCCTTTTATCGGTAGCATCGGCGGCTACAACAATGCGGCAAGCCTGGTTTTTATAGGTGACAGCATGGCTGGTAATTTCAGCGTAAACGGTATCGCCGGCTTTTGTTATATACTTCCAAATCCCCGCGTATAACGGGCCTTTTGAATTTGGATCGGCAAGGCGATGTTTTTTAAAGTATTTGTTAAATTCCTCAATGTCCGCTGGTTCGCGAAGGTTACGGATGGTTAGCGCCAAAAACTCGTTTTCGGTATAACCATAGTTTTTAACCGCTGCCTTATTTACTTTTAAAATTCGCAGCGACTGTACCTCATAAACCCACATTGGGTTGGGGTTGTCATCAAACAAAAAACCAAGTTCGTTAAAAGGCAAATCGGGCATAGTTTAATTTTAGCGCCTGGGCATTTTTATAAAGTTAACTATTATTTTAAATTTTAACCATTTGCCCGGCCAAATTACCGGGATTTTGCTTCAAAACACATTAATTGCTGTAACCAGCTATTATTTTGCGATACTAAACATATCTGCCCGGTTTTAAAAGAAGAAAGTGAGATTTAGTCGGGAAAGTCCGGAAGTCAGTAAAGTCCGGAAGACGCTGCACTTGTCGGTTGGGTAGCCTTTAACGCCTTACAAACCAACTATTCTTTTTCCTTCTTTCGGACTTCCGGACTTTCCCGACTTTCCGGACTTCACAAAAACATTTCCAATTAATAAATATAATACCTACCTTTGCATCCCCGCAGAAAGGACTCCGGGGATAATGTTGAATACATAAAATTTAAAAATGGCAACTAAAATCAGATTGCAAAGACACGGTAAAAAAGGTAAACCCTTTTACTACATCGTGGTAGCCGATGCGCGCGCGCCGCGTGATGGTCGTTTTATTGAGCGTTTAGGCTCATACAATCCAAACACCAACCCTGCAACTATCGATCTTAATTTCGATAAAACGCTTGATTGGGTTAATGATGGTGCACAGCCGACAGATACTGTCCGTGCTATCCTATCTTACAAGGGTATTTTGTACAAAAAACACTTACAGG
>JBDUDE010000493.1:0-2006 GCA_040003105.1 Mucilaginibacter sp.
CCTACTGATTACAAGTCAGTCGCTCTACCAGCTGAGCTAAGGAGGCTTAAATTATCACCCTTTAAATTCCTTGTAAACCATTACTGATTTGCAGGGATTAAGCGGGCTAATTAATAAAGACATTTATATTTTAAAGAACCATCCCATAATCAGAAGGCCGTGTTACATACCTCTCTGAAAGGGATTGCAAATTTACACAAATTAAACGCTGAACAAAATTTAATTTTAAAAAAAAATTAAGGGGTTAAAAACCAGCTGATTTAATTTATTTGAGGGGGGACGTTATAGCTGAAATAGTAAAATAAACATAACGGAGATTTGCGTTTTTGAACGCCTGTTTTGGTTTATACCTATGTCGATTCGGCGAGTATTCGCTTAAATTCTATTGTTCTTGTGGCCACAACCGATGGAAAAGCGATACGTTTTAATACGTCAAAGTGCTTATCCTCTGAAACTAAAGTTCGATTAAACTTTTTATAACCTCAACCAATAAATCTAATCTATCAAACTGTAGTTAAATACAAACAGCAGGCTTTTAGCCTGCTGTTTGTATTTAAAATGAATCTTTATTCTAAAACTTAGAACTCGTCCGTCGTAGCTAACAATACTGCCTTTTTTGCAGCGGCCGCTGCAACGGCTTTCTTTTGTTTATGCTTTTCAATTTGTTTTCTCAGGCTTTCAATTGCCAGGTCGGTAGCTTCTTCAAACGTTTTACATTGCTCTTTGGCAAATATTTGATTTCCCGGCAGCATCAGTTTAATCTCCGTTATTTTATTGGCTTCGTCTTCAACATTTTCTAACTTCAGGTAAACCTCGCCACTTATAATGTGGTCGTAATAGGTATCAAGCTTATCGGTCTTTTTCTGAATAAAATCCAATAACTTCTTGTCTGCATTAAAACGAATAGATTGCACTGTGATTTTCATGATTCCTCCTTTGTTAAGCCTTTGGATGGGCTTGTTTGTAAATAGACTTTAATCGTTCAACGGAATTGTGTGTATAAATCTGGGTTGCGCTTAGGTTGGCATGGCCCAAAAGTTCTTTAATGGCATTTAAATCGGCGCCGCGGTTTAACAAGCTGGTTGCAAAGGTATGCCGCAACACATGCGGGCTTCTTTTATTTTGGGTTGATATGTAGGATAGATACTTCTGCACTATTAGATAGACGAGCTTTGAATAAGCATTAGCTCCTTTATCTGTAACGATTAAGGTTAACGAATTGTTACCAAAAAAATCCTGCTTTTTCTTTAACTGCTGGTATTCAGCTATTAATAATTTCAACTCATTGTTTACCGGAATAATGCGTTCCTTATTGCGCTTGCCCAATACCTTTATGGTGCCCTCGTAAATGTTTATGTCGGTATCCTTAACACCCAGCAGTTCCGAAAGGCGCATGCCGGTGCCAAACAGCATTTCAATCACCAGTTTATCACGCTGGCCTTTAAAATCATGACTAAACACCTCGTTTTCATCAAGCATTTGTGTTAGCTTAACATCCTCAACTATAACCGGCAGGTTTTTTGGAATTTTGGGGGTATTAATTTTTGATGCGGGGTTTATTTCAATCACCCCCTCCTGCACCATGAACTTAAAATACTTGCGCAGCGTAGCAATCTTACGATTTACCGAACGGGCCAAAATTTTATGGTTCATCAGCTCCACCATCCAGTTACGGATATGGTAATGCGTAATTTGCGATGGATGCGTTATTTCGGGCGGTGGTGCCGGTGTTTTATTTTCGGGGTTGTTCAGAAAGGATACAAACTGGTCAAGGTCTGATTGATAGGCCGATACGGTATGTGGAGAGTACCGCTTTTCGAATTTAATATAACGGATAAATCGGTCTAAAAACATAAAAACTATTTGTACATCCGAACGATGAATGTACAAATAGTTTTGATATTTTGATTAGAAAATCGAAAAATTCTTTTGCAAAGAATTAGACGGTTGGTTCTAAGTTCATATTCTGCTTGTAGATGGCGTGTTTAATTTCGTGACGACGGGTA
>JBDUDE010000182.1:0-2005 GCA_040003105.1 Mucilaginibacter sp.
TTAGCGTCATTGCTGTTTATTTCAGGGTTTACCCCTGATGGAGACTCGCAATGACGTGTGCGTTATGGTAATCAGGTGGTTACACCACCTCTGCCACCACAAAAGTACTCCCGCCGACAAAAACCAAATCAGTGTCTCCGGCATTTTGCTGTGCTGCTTCCAGCGCAGCTGCAACGGATGGATAGGCTTCGCCACTCAAGCCAAACCCTTCAGCTTTTAGCCACAAAGTTTTCGCATCCAGCCCGCGTGGAATGTCCGGCTTGCAAAAATAATAGTGGGCTTTAGTTGGCAGTATGGTTAATATTTTGCTGATGTCTTTATCATTCACCATCCCCAAAACAAAATGCAGTTTATGATATTTTACGCTGGCGATATTTTGCAGTACTTCCTGAATCCCTTCAGGGTTATGGCCGGTATCGCAAATGGTTAATGGTTGCCTGTTTAAAATCTCCCAGCGGCCATGCAGGCCGGTCAATATTTTTACCTGGCCTAAAGCGGTTGTTACATCTGCGCTGGTAATATTAAATCCCCGCAGCCGCAACTCATCCACCGCACAAAGCACCGTCTTTACATTTTTAATCTGATAAGACCCGGTGAGGTCGAGTTGGAGATTAGCGATTAGCGATTGGAGATTAGATGTTGATTTCTTTCTTTCGATTTTTATATCGAGTAATTCACCTGCTTCTAATGATTTGTCGTTAATCCCGGTGGTCCAAACCTCCGAAGCAAAAGTAGTATCCGAATCTACCGAAGCAGCTTTATCTGTGAATATATTCGCAAGCTCGTCCTGGTACTCCCCAATAATAACAGGGATACCCGGTTTTATTATTCCCGCTTTTTCGCCCGCAATCAATTGCAATGTATCGCCTAATATATTCATATGGTCCCAACCGATATTGGTGATGATGGACAGCAGCGGGGTAATTACATTGGTAGAATCCAACCGCCCACCCAGGCCAACTTCAACAATAGCTATGTCAACCTGTTCTTTGGCAAAAACATCAAAAGCAAGTGCTACGGTCATTTCAAAAAACGAAGGCTTTATTTCGTCAAAATCGGAGGTGTGTTCAGCCACAAAATCAATCACCGTTTCCTCGCTGATCATCTGGCCGTTTATGCGGATACGCTCACGAAAATCTTTCAAATGGGGTGAGGTGTATAACCCGGTTTTGTAACCGGCAGTCTGCAAAATAGCCGCCAGCATGTGCGATGTCGAACCTTTACCATTAGTTCCGCCCACGTGCACGCTTTTAAACTTATGCTGCGGGTTATCAATGCGTTTTAATAGTTCAACGGTATTGGTTAAATCTGCTTTATAGGCAGACGCCCCGTCGCGGGTGAAAAGCGGTAATTGGCTGTATAGGTAATTTATAGTTTCCTGGTAATCCATTTAGTTGTAATACATAAAGCACGCGCCCAAAGATAATAGCCCGGAGGTATTTGAAAGGATAATTTGCCGCTACAATTACAAATGACTATTTGTATTGCAATTTCTTGACATAATACTTCGGCGATTCTTCATAACCCTGGCGTTCATAAAATTTGTGGGCTTCAATTCTCCTGCTATGGCAATGCACCTGTATCCGGTCGCATTTTCTATCTAAAGCCAGTTTGGTACAATAGTCTTCCAGTTCTTTCCCGATTCCTTTGCCGCGCGCAGTTTTATCCACCGAAAAGTAGCTGATAACCGCAAAGTCGCCAGGCATTGCAATTTGTGGTACAAAGTGAATCGATATAAGAGCAACGACTGTATTTTCTAAAGCGTAAACCAGCAAGACCTGGCCGGGATGGTTAATTATAGCCGCAAGCTTATCTTCAACAAAACCATTGGCAACCGGGTAGTCCAGCTGTTCCAGCAAATCCCGGATAGCTGCCGCATCGTTTTTTGTTGCTTTCCTGATAGCCATGAAATGGTCTTTTGTCTTTTTTTATGGGGGATGTCGTTATTATGCTGACGAATAAATTTACTCCAAACTTTTTTAGAAACAGAGCTGTAGGAAAATGG
>JBDUDE010000375.1:0-6645 GCA_040003105.1 Mucilaginibacter sp.
TATTTGTCTATAACAACTCAAAAAATCATGGAAGCAAACAAAAATGAAGTTCTAAAGCCGGTTGCCAGGGTACTGGAAACCATAAACGTTCCGATCGGGGCTGCATTCAATTATATCCAGCCGGTTCCTTTACAAAACATCTTTCGGGGATACAATAATATCCCTGCAATCGAAAAAACAAATGAATCAGAAAAATGGATTACGGCAGGTTTATCCCGCACGGTTACTTTTGCTGACGGCAACACAGCTACCGAAAATATGCTGTATGTAGACGCGCCAAACTATTTCTCTTATAAAATAGAAGAATTCACCGCCGAGGGGCTGAGCAGCCTGGTCGAAAGTGTTGACGGAGCCTGGATATTTATCGGTCTTGAAGAAAATAAAGTTCTGGTCGACTGGAAATATATCATCGCTCCAAAGAATGATGAAGCTGCAAAAATAATCCAGGAGCACCTTTTGCCAGACTTTCAGGGGATGCTTGAACAAGCGATTAGAATCTGTAAAGAAAACCTGGAGGGCGGAAAAATTTGAAAGAGTCGGAGCTTATACATGGTTGTCCTGCAAGCCGATTTTTAGTCGACTATCAAAAATGAGTAATACTATGCCAGTTATCCGTAGGGACTAATTACGGACAACTATGCCTGTAGTTATAAACTACAGGCATTTTATATTTACGGACAGCCCCGCTGCCGCAGTGATTTTTCGCTATCGCAAGCCCAATGTCATTAAGTTAAGCAGTTTTCATATCGCATCTCTTTGATTTTTAGTTACTTTTGGCCTAATCCTCGCTCGGTATTTGCCAACATGTCTTATGTTGGTTCGGTTATTACGTATGGGGATTGTGTGTTCAAGAAACAAGGCTTCCAATTCTTGAAAGACCTTGTCCAGAGAGGCTTGTTGACAAAGCAATTCTAATATTCTATTTTTTAAAAAACCGTAGGACAAGTTTGTATTTACCTTGTAATTAAGCTTTTTATCCTGATTTTGGGTAGCCAGTTCCGGTTCTAAATCATTTACCATAACAGATTGAAGGTTACTGATAAAGACGGCACAGAAAAAGTCTTGTAGTATGCTTACTTGTGAATAGCCCGTAAAGTGTTCGACTTTGAGCTTGTTCTTTAATTCATCATAAAAAGTTTCGACTTTCCATCTTAAGAAATATAATTCCTTAAACATTTTAGCCGGGTATTTGATACTGTCCAACAGGGCGGTTATCAATACCTCTACTTCACCGCCAGGGAGGTCGATCCTTAATAAACGCACCTTTAATGGGGTATTTTTATCATAATCCTTATCTGCCAGTGAATGGCTTTGTGACGGGTATATTTCTGTAACTATTGATTTTTTGCCCCCGGCCACAAAGGTAGTTGCAAATGAAAAGTTCGCTGTTGTTACCCGTATTAAACAATCAACACTCAATTTAACATGCTCATATATAAAATCATAGGATGGGTATCCCCGGTCATATATGATCAAATCTTTCTTTTTCCAGTTATGAGCGTGCCTTAACGCCAGTTCCCTTTCTCCTTTACTTAAATTATCCAAAACAGCATCCAATGTCAGGCCATTTAAAACATCGTACAAAACAGATGCTCTCGCTTGTACAACTTCCACTTTGGACTGGTTTTTCATCACTCCATAACATTTCTTCAATTCGGCGGTATAAGGTAAAGTAAATTTGGAGCTATCAACAGCTAGTACTCTGATACCATTTAAATAGCTTATCGTATCATTATCGGCCGTGTAGAAATTTTCAATGATCACGCCTGAGAGGTGCCCAAAAACGGCAGGATCAATCTTTTTCCTGTTTTGAATAAACGCGCTGGGGGTAAAACTGCGGGTGTTCCCTGGTGATAAACGGTCGTTTAAGTAGCGTACAAAACCATCTATTTCAATAGCAAGACTCCTCCTTAACAAATTAAACATAAACAGCAAAGTTGCCGTAAACGGCTGCTTTCTATTTCTGGTAAAGTCTTACTTATTCATCTTAAATTTCACAGCCAGTTCTTGGCTATGAATTGCTTCCCTCAGTTTTTCTACGATTAAAAATGAGGTTTTTTTTGCACTTTAACTAATTGATTATGAATTAAATATACAAAAAAGAACGCGAATAATCGAGTTAAATAATTGATTATCAAATACTTAATTGCTTAACTTAGTGACATTGATCGCAAGCCTCCCGGCTTGTGGTTCGCTGATAGATAGTCTGCGTTCTTTACAATATCAACAACACCTCTCCAACACCTTCTTCAGCACCAGAACAGCCCTCTCCATTTCATTAAACTTAAACCCCGCAAAACCTAAAATCACCCCGTTTTTATGAGCAAACTTTATACTGTATTGGCTAAGGGTATTTATTACCAGTCCATGTTTTAATGCTTCGGCGGCTACCTCGCTGGCGTCAACCCCTTCGGGTAACCAGGCCAGCAGGTGCATGCCGGCTTCAACGGGCACCGGGGTTAATATACCGGGTAAATGCAGGTTAATAAGGCTTACCAAATCGTCCTGTGCTTTTTTGTACAGCAGGCGCATTCGCCTTATGTGCCGGCTAAAATGGCCCTGCGTAATAAATTCGGCGGCCGTGGCATGGGTTATAATATTGCCCTGCCCCTCAATGGCCGACTTAGCTACGGCAAACCGCCGGGCCAGCGCCACGGTGGGCAGCACCATATAACCCAAACGCAGGGCAGGCAGCAAAACCTTGCTCAGTGTACCCAGGTAAATTACGTTGCCATTGGTATCAATACCCTGCAGGGCAGGTATAGGCCGGCCATTATAGCGGAACTCACTATCATAATCGTCCTCGATAATCCACATGTTTTGCTCCGCGGCATGGTTCAGCAGCTTTATCCGCTGACTAAGCGACAGGGTGCTCCCCATCGGGAACTGGTGCGAGGGCGTTACATACACCAGCCGGCCATTGGGGTGATGCTGTATGGCATAATCTATATCGATTCCGTCCGCGGCTATCGGTATCGGGCATGTTTTTGCGCCAAAACGCTGCATAGCGCTCCGGGCGCCGGGGTAGCCGGGGTCCTCCATCCAGCATTCGTCGCCTTTGTTCAGTAGCAACTCTGCAGCCAAATGCAGCGCCTGCCGCGAGCTGTTTACAATCACAATATTATCCGGCCCGCAATTGATGGAGCGCGAAATGCGCAGGTGGCTGGCCAGCGCCTGGCGCAGCGGCAGGTATCCCTGTGCATCGTCATAACCCAGGTGTAGCTTATCCATGCGTTGGTGCACGGCGGCACTTACCCTCGCCCATGCCGCAAACGGAAATTCCGGCAACATTGGCACCGACGTTTGGAAAGGCATTATAGGTTCCAGCTCACTCGCGTGCTCCTTAAAGGCATCGTTCATTCCATATTGCCGGGTGGCGGCATGGGGTGGTTTTTCGGTGCCGGGCTGCGGCTGTTTTTTCCGGCTGAAAAACAGTTCGGCCCCGGCGCTCACGAATGTGCCTGCCCCGGTTTGCGTCTCAAAAAAGCCTTCCATGGTTAACTGCTCAAACACCTGCAGCACGCTGTTGCGCGAGATGCCCAGCTCGGCCCCCATTTCGCGCGAGGATGGCAGCCGGTCGCCCGCGCGCAGCATGCCCTGGTAGATGCTGTTTTTCAGTTGCTCATATAGCTGGGCATTTAGTGTTTTGCCCGGTTGTTTGCTGACGCTGATAAAGGTTAGCAGTATTTGGGGCGTTATTTTAGGCATAATTGGCTCCTTGTATATTTAACATAATGGCTCTTTTTACAGAGCCAATTTACCAATAATTTTGACTCATCAACACCAACAAACTAATGAAAGTCAAAATAATAGCGCTTTTAACCACAATTGTCTGCCTTGCCGGCACAACCGCCCGGGCTGATATTATGCGTAATGGACCCGACACCGCAAAACACAATGGGCAGCACGATTTCGACTTTGAATTCGGCGCCTGGAAAACCGAGCTAAAACGCCTGCAGCGCCCCCTAAGCGGCTCAACAACATGGGTGGAGTACAGCGGCACTACCGATGTAAGCAAAATATGGGGCGGCGCAGCCAATATGGTTCAACTGGACGTAAGCGGCCATGCCGGCCGCATCCGCGCGCTTAGCCTGCGCCTGTATAATGCCGAAACCGGGCAATGGAGCCTTAATTTCTCGGGGCTGGGCAGCGGCTCGATAAGTCAGCCCACTATGGGCGAATTTAAAAACGGCCATGGCGAGTTTTACGACCAGGAACTGTTGAACGGCCGGGCCATCCTGGTGCGCTTTATCATCACGCAAATAAACCCCGGTAAATGCCATTTTGAACAAGCCTTCTCGGTCGATGGCGGTAAAACCTGGGAGTTGAACTGGGTGGCTACGGATACGAGGGTTAAGTGAAGGGATAAGAATCAAGATAGCAATAGTCAAGAACCAAGAAACAGCGCCAGCTGTGCGATTCCCCTCTTGAGAGGGGTGGAGGGGTGTGTTTCTGCGCTATACATAGCGAACAAGCACCGCGGCGAAACACACCCCGCTACTACACGGCCCGATGCACGCCCCTCTCAAGAGGGGAATAAAAAATAAAACACAAATAAAGATTTATGAAAACACTCCAAAAAATCATGACAATGGCAGCATTAACAACACTTAGCACAATTTCAGCAAACGCCCAGGCGCCCACCAATTGGCCTAAAGGGCCAATGCTCGCCAATGCCCGCGTTACGCCGGCCGGGCAGTTGGTAATTACCCCGTCAAAAACTTCCAGCGCCGGCGATTTTGATTACCTGGCCGGTAAGTGGACCATGCACCATTACAAACTCAAAAGCCGGTTAACACACTCCAACGAATGGGAGCAATTTGAATCGACCGACGAAAACCATGGCATTTTAGACGGCATCGGCAATACCGATATTTTAAAAACCACGCTCAACGGCAAACCGTTTGAAGGCCTTACGCTGCGCCTGTTTAATCCTAAAACAAGGTTGTGGAGCCTGTATTGGGTGGCGAGCAACTCCGGCGTGCTCGATCCTCCGGTAGTGGGCTCTTTCGAAGGAAATATCGGCAGGTTTTATACCCGTGACACCTACGAAGGTAAGCCCATCATCATGATGTTTGTATGGGACAAAACAGATAAAAATAACCCCGTTTGGAGCCAGGCGTTCTCGCCCGATAACGGCAAAACCTGGGAGTGGAACTGGACAAACACCTCGCACCGCGTAAAATAATGGAGATAAGACAAGCCACCCCGGAAGATGTGCCCTACCTGGCCCTGCTGTTTAACCGGTACCGTGTTTTTTACGGCAAGCCACCCGATATTGGCGCGGCTGCCCAATTTTTGAACGACCGCCTTACCCGCCGCGAATCCGAAATATTCGTGGCGGTTGCCGGCGATACTATCGCAGGGTTTATGCAGCTTTATCCATTATTTTCATCAACCCGGATGAAAAGACTCTGGCTGCTGAATGACCTTTTTGTTAGCGAAGAATACCGCGGCCGTGGCTTTAGCAAGGCGCTTATTGAACGTGCCAAAGAACTTTGCCGCCAAACCGGAGCCTGCGGCTTTACACTCGAAACTGGTAAGGATAATGTCATTGGCAATCAATTATACCAACAAGTAGGGATGCGGTTGAGTGAGGGGTATAATGCGTATGGGTGGTGGGTGTAATTGGCATAAATCAACAAGGCGGGTACCTTTATTGATAATCACAAACATATACAAACAGCAAAACCCCCACGTTAGCGATAGTAACGGATACCGGCCTGCGCCTAAAGCCTTGCAGGCGTATGAGTGGATAGCGCGGCCCCGGTTTCTAACAACCGGGGAAACGCCCAAATTGAACCCAACACAAAAGGCGTTACCAGCAGCTTTCGACCTTAAATCATAACCCGATAAACAGCCTAAATAACCCAATCAACCCCTCTCTTAATCAACTCAATCAACCTCTCAACACTAATTCAAAAAAATTAATACAAAATCCCTTACAAACTGTATCTTTGCACCCCGACAAGAAGATTAGGAATTGCGGAATGCATTCCCGTCCCGACTTTATCGGGAGTATCGGGAACATCCCGTACATTTTTAAGTTGAATTCCCGGCATTTCGGGACGCAACGGCTTTCTTGAATAAAAAAAGAACATGCCCAAAGACACCTCCATAAAATCCGTACTAATTATTGGCTCCGGACCTATTATTATAGGCCAGGCCTGCGAGTTTGACTATGCCGGTTCGCAGGCGGCCCTCTCCCTTAAGGAAGAAGGCATCTCCGTTTCCATCATTAACAGCAACCCTGCTACTATCATGACGGATAAGGTTATTGCCGACCACGTGTACCTGCTGCCCTTAACCAGCGATAGCATCGAGAAAATACTAAAGGAACAACAAATTGACGCTGTACTGCCTACCATGGGCGGCCAAACAGCACTGAACCTTTGTATTGAAGTTGCCGAGCGTGGCATCTGGGAAAAATACGGGGTTAAAATCATCGGAGTTGATTTAGCTGCGATAGAGAAAACCGAAAACCGTGAAGCCTTTCGCCAGCTGATGGTTGATATAGGCGTTGGGGTGGCTACTTCGAAAATTGCCAACTCGTTTTTGGAAGGTAAAGAAGCTGCCCAGGAAATTGGTTTCCCGCTGGTAATACGCCCAAGCTATACACTAGGTGGCAAGGGTGCAGGATTTGTA